>CAYFMH010000007.1:0-18961 GCA_964344165.1 uncultured Candidatus Peribacteria bacterium
TGTTATCCTTTCTTATCAGTTCTTTTCTGCTTTTTAATTTCGATATTCGGGTAATCTTCAATTAACAATTAGCAATTAGCAATGAATAATGATCTTCTCAGTAAACAACAAATCAGCCTTCGCTTTTTATCAAAGCTTGACCAGCTTCGGCGGACAGGCAATAATCAACAAACAGTTAATAACGAATAACTAAGCTCTAAGTTTTAAGCTCTACCAACCAACTCTCCAACAATATGCGGGTACTTTGGTGTTTTATGCTCAAATCTCGTTTCCAGTATTACTTTTACCTTCACCGTTCCAACCTCTGCGATCATTCTTTTGAGTTCCTTGAGCGTCCCGTACTGAAGACAATATTCAATTTTTGATTCCAGTGAGATATCCGCCTTTTTTTCAGCCGGAGTCCACCAATTGTATTTGTGTGTATAATCAAGCATTTTTCAGATAGATTTTAGCTTGTTCTTGTAAAAAAGTCGAGATTTCTGTGTCGGAGGGAGGATTTTCGATCAAATACTCTACGGATTCTGTTTTGTCCCAATCGGGATCGAGCAGGTTTTCTATAGTGGCTTCTGGTTGGTAGAGTGACTGGAAAATATTCTCTGTATTCTCGACGATGACTGAAAATGAAAAGTCTTTTTTACGCAGGAGAAAAAAAAGATCAACCGCATCTTTCCATTTTTTTCGGTACATCATGGCATAGCATTTGAGGCTTCCTAGATCTTCAAGACTTGGTGTTTTTATGCCATCGCAAACGGTTTCTTTCTCGTCGATCGAAAGCGGGAAATTATGGGGGTTTCGACTGAAATCCATAATTTGAACTTTTACCCCGTTACAAAAAAACTCAATCTCTGATTCTTCTTCCTCGGAGAGATAATTAAAAGCACTATTTTTGTCCATTTTTAAACCCGTGGATTGGATCCTTTTGAAAAGTTCCTTTCCTGTCCCCTGGGGGCCAAATCGGAAAAAGTCAAAATCAATACTTCTCCGATGTCCAAGGTGAAGCGCGATAGCGGTTCCGCCGACGAGCAGATGCGTTTTGGCAAATTCTTCCAGAAGTGGTTTGATACCCATTTGTTCTGGTGTGAGTACTTTTTCGGCAATTTTGTCAAAAATAATTTTCATTCATTTTTATGATAAATTTTTTTTGTAGGGATGTAAAATTGGTGAAATCCGATTGCAAATTCCTGATTTAAAATTAAAAAAGAAAGTACTCTAAAAAAACAAACATGAAAAAAACACTCCTAATTTTAGCTTTCTTTTTCGGCCTTTTGGCAGCTGAGACTTCTTTTGCCAAGGAAGGAATCCTGCGGATTGGGGTGCACCAACATACGGGGAAAATTCCGAGTAATGGGGTGGCCATTCCTTTTTTGACCTTAAAACTCACCGCTGAGGATGCTCGGATTAACTTCAGTGGGATGGATGTGTACCGAAAAGGTCTCTCGTCGGCTAATGACTTCGAGCGAGTATGGGCGGCGGTGGATCGGACTCGATCCTACAATGTCGCCGTATTGCCAGACGATAAGGCCAAGATTCACTTCAAAAAACCGATCGAAATCCAAAAAGGAAAATCAAAGATCCTTAAATTGTATGGAAACCTCAGAAAAATGGGCAAGGGGAGAAGTGCTTATTTTACCATTGGAAATGTTTATTCTTCAGCGAGTGGGCATCGGATCGCCACTCGAAAAAAGAAAAGAGCACGTGATTTTTCTAAGCCAATAACGAAAAAAAGAAGACTCAAAAGCTATAAGATTGTGTGCGAGAATCGGAAGTGTAGACGAGTACGGAGGGAAAAGTAAGAAGTTTGAATGTCAAAACTAGAAGCAAGAAGTAAGAAGCAAGAATTAAGGCCAAAAATTAAAGGGGAAAGTTGAAATGGGAAAGAGAAGCAGGAACAGGTAGAAGTCAAAACTTAAAACTCAAAGGTTAAAGTGAACGAAAAACGAATGACGAAAAACTAACAACTAATCTTATTTCTCCAAAAATTCTTCATGCACTCGCTTCAGATCCGCATTGACCACATGGGTGTAGATCTGGGTGGTAGAGATGCTGGCGTGGCCGAGCATTTCTTGGACGGATCTCAGATCAGCCCCGTGGCGGAGGAGCGTCGTGGCAAAGGTATGTCTGAGGACGTGCGGGGTGACTGGTTTTGTAATCCCACATTTCCTCCCTCGATCGCGGATCATGACCTCAATGGCGGTGCGGGAGATGCGGCGAGATTCGCCATTAGTCTCAAACTCGTCGGGTCTTTTTCTTGCATTGATAAACAGCGGAGCCCAGTTGTCTTCTCGTAGAGCGAGGTAAGTTTCTAACCTTTCTACGGCGTTGTCGGTGAGAAAAACGGTCCGGATCTTTTTCCTCTTTCCGATGATGGAGAATTCTTTGAGTTTGCAATTTACGTTCTCTTGATTGAGGACACAGCATTCAGAGATCCGGAGTCCGGTCGAAAACAGCATCTCAATAATCGCTCGATCTCGGGCGTTGATGAGGGGATTTTTACTATCTTTATAGTTTCTCAGTCGATCGAGTTCGTCTAGCGTGAGTCCGGAGACGTCGCGGGGTTCTTGTTTGAGGAGTTCGATTTTTTCTGGAGCGAGGATGGGATCATCGAGTTCTCGTTTAAGACAAAATTTGAGAAAAGATCGAACTGGGATCAGATAAATATTTTGCGTACTGCGGGAGAGCGTTTCGCCTTTTTGATTTTTTTTCATAAAGATCGCATCGCGGAAGTCATCGATGGAGTGAAGGTTGATATCCGATATTTTGGCTTTCTCACCCATGACCTCGGTGAGTAGATCAAGGCTTTTGCTATAATTACGCAGAGTGTAGGGAGAAGCATTTTTGATGTTTCTCAGGTATTTGGTGTAGCGTTTGGCCGCTTCGGTGATGAGCATAGTTTTATTATATCTTAATTGTTTGTTTGGGGGAAATTGGTGCTGCTTTGACATGAGGAGAGTGCCCTTTTTGACGCCAAAAAGGGCGAAAAAGCGCTGGAGGGAAAAAACTCGCGTTTCTTATTTTGTTTTTGAATCTGCTAATATGGCGCTCAGACAGTTTTCCCTCCAGACCTCTTTGGGGATCTCATGTCGTTTCACCGGGTGGAGAGATTGTAGTGGAATAGTGTGAGAGCTCACGTATCATCTATGATGTTAATTTGCAGATAGAAACGCGACATTCATTTTTTGGTTGTGCATTGAGATTTTAGTAGTAGGGAATAGGGGAGTAATTTTTGGCGGTTCATCCGCCTACATTTGAATTGTGCGTAATTACAAATTTCGGCGGACAGGCAGAGGGTGAGTGCTCCTGAGTTTACGAAGGAGTGCGAGCCCTCGGGAAAACCGCCTAATTTTCCGAAGATCAAACAAATGAGAATATTGAATTTTCAAGAGGAAAAGCTGGTCGAACTTTTTTTGTTGAACTTGAGATGAGAATCTTTACCATTCGGTTCCCATGGATCAATTATTTACAGGACTCAACGACCGACAGCAGGAAGCGGTAAAAGTGCTGGGTGGACCGCTTCTGGTTCTCGCGGGAGCGGGGAGTGGGAAGACCAAGGTTTTGACGCACCGAATTGCTAATTTGATCGCCAATGGAGTGTCTCCGTCTGAGATTCTGGCCGTGACCTTTACCAATAAAGCCGCTCGAGAGATGGAGGGCCGGATTGAGAAGTTATTATCAACCATGGAAGGCGAGGTGACGTCACCTCGCCTTCCGGGTGGATCTTTTTCGGCGCATAAGCCAGCTCTTGGGACCTTCCATGCGACGTGCGTGAGGATCTTGCGAGCTGATATTGAGGCGTTGGAGGTGGGGTTTAATTCCAATTTTGTTATTTTTGACACGGATGATGCGCAGAAACTCATGAAGATGATCATGAAGGACAAACACATCGATGAAAAAGAGATTAAGATAAAAGCGGTGATGGCACACATTTCTGGAGCGAAAAATACACTTGTGACACCGATTAAATACCAGGAAGAGGTAGAAGAAAATCGGTTTACTAGCGCCGTAAAAACCCTGTATCCAGAATATCAGCAGCGATTGCGGGATCACAATGCTTTGGACTTTGATGATTTGTTGCAGAAAGTTGTAGAACTCTTTGAGCAGTGTCCTCAGGTTCTCAAAAAATACCGAAGTCGTTGGTCACATCTACTGGTGGATGAGTACCAGGACACCAACTTTGCCCAGTATCGATTTGTTCGTCTGTTGGCGGATGATCACAAAAATCTCTGTGTCGTGGGGGACGATCATCAGTCGATTTATTCTTTTCGAGGGGCGGACTTTCGAAATATTCTCGACTTCGAAAAGGACTTCCCAGAGGCGCAAATCGTAAAACTTGAACAAAATTATAGATCAACAAGTAACATCCTCGAGAACGCGAATTGTCTCATCCGTCACAATGAAACCGGAAAAGAAAAAAATCTCTGGACTGAAAACGAAAGTGGAGACCCCGTGGCGATCAGTGAGGTGTATGACGAAAAAGATGAAGGACGTTTTATCTCCGAGCAGATTCGGGATCTACGGGAGGCTGGAGCGGCGAGTTATTCTGACTTTGCCGTGCTCTACCGGATGAATGCGCAGTCCCGAGCTATCGAAGAAAGCCTGATGAAAAATCAAATCCCGTATCAGATCGTGGGGGGGACGCGGTTTTTTGATCGACGAGAGATCAAAGATGTGATTGCTTATCTGCGACTTATTTTTAATCCCCGCGATGATGTCTCCTTCCTCCGGATTATCAATGTGCCGGGGCGAAAGCTCGGGCAGGCAACGATCGATGTGCTGCGGAAGTACGCGGAGCACTACACGATGTCGCTTTTTGAGGTTTTGTCTGCGATCGATGAGATCGATGAACTTCCAGCGGCCAAGAAGCAGGTATTGAAAGATTTTAAAGCGTTAATTGATGGGATGAGGGGGATGATTCCGACTAATGATGGCAGTACTCAAAACCCCTCTCAATCTCCCCTTGAAAAGGGGAGAAGCGAGGCTGTGCCGATTTCGATCCTCCTTGATAAACTCATTGAGCGTATAGATTTCTTCAAATATCTGGAGGACGGGACCAATGAGGGGGAAGAACGAATTAACAATGTGAAGGAGCTTTTTTCTGTGGCGACGAAGTACGATTCGGCTGAAAATCCATTGGCGGCATTTCTCGAGGGAGTGGCGTTGATTTCCGATTTGGATAATCACGATAGTTCATCGGACTCGGTCACGCTTATGACCATCCATGCGGCCAAGGGACTTGAGTTTCCGACTGTTTTTCTCCCTGGTTGGGAGGAGGGGATTTTTCCGGGGAGTAGCTCACAGTTTTCTGGGGAAGCGATGGAGGAGGAGCGACGACTTGGCTATGTGGCGATCACTCGAGCTGAAAAAAAATGCTTCATTACCCATGCCCGGCAGCGGATGCTTTTTGGGCGGACGGAGTATTCTGGGGCTTCCAAGTTTCTCAGTGAACTCAATGATGAATGTGTGGAGCGGACGAGCTTCAGTGGGGTTGGGGGAGCTGCTGGGTACTATTCATCCAGTAGAGGAAATTCGCGAATTTCTGCTCCGAGTGCAGGAACGGGAAAAGATCTATTTTATCAACCAAAAACGAAACAAGAGGCGATCTTTGGGGTGGCGAGCAATGAAACAGAATTTAGCGTGGGAAATCGGATCCGGCATGCGGAGTTTGGGGAGGGGACGGTGATTCAGATTTCTGGGGATGTGTTGACGGTGGCTTTCTCGGGAAAAGGCGTGAAAAAGATCGTGGCTTCGGTGGCGCCGATATCAATGATCAATTAGGAATTTTCAATTATCAATAAAAAATAAAAGTCATTCCGGCTTGTCCGGAATCCTAGTGGTTGTGCCGCTGTGGTCAGATCCTGGTCAGGCCAGGATGACCATTTGATTTTCTGGTGGGGATTCGTCCACGCCGCTTGAACATAAACGACAGCATTTAAAGGTCTTAAAATTTGCTCGAAACATCAAAACTTTTATGGAAGACATTGAGGGAGATTCTCGCTCTTTAGTCGTGTCCGAGCAGGTAAAAACTAATGCTAAATCCGATAGACAGAGTAGTAAAAAGAAAACAAAAATGCAAACAAGCTAAAAACACTTATCTTCTTTGGAAAAGTAATACAAAAAACGGAAATCTCTTGAATTATTTGCAACAAGGTTGTACTTTTTAGGAGTACCATGACTACTAAAAAAACAACTAAAACCACTACACAAGCGGATAAACCTAGAAAAACGACCAAAAAAAAGGTTGTAAAAGGTAGTAATTCTGGGGCTAAAAAATCTTCCACAACTCCTAATATCAAAGTTCGTAAATACATAAAAGGTCTTGCGGAGGGGAAGTCTAAAACTAAGTCCGCTAAAGAGGCAGGTTATTCAGATAGTACAGCTAGGAATGCCGGACAGAAGATTGAAACTACACAGGCTTTTTTGAATGAGGTTGAGAAGTTTAAACAGTATCTAGGGGGAGAAGATAGTTATTTGGAACTTATGGCTAAAAGGTTGATACAACTCCTCAATAAGAATGAGAGTTCTTTTTATAAGAACCAGGACGAAGAAATGTGTGAGTTTATCGGTTCGCTTCCCGATGGAACTGTTGTTTTGGGTGCGATAGATAAGATCGCAAAGATAACAAGCCTTTATTCTCCACAGACCTTTGAAATTTTGGATAAAGATAAACCTTCAAATTTAAGCAATGAGGAGTTAAAGCGAAGGATAAAAGAAAATCAAAAAAGGCTTACCTCAATAAAAAATGAATGAACTTGAAAAAGAAAAACTTGTCTTGGAAACGGAAGAGCTTGAACGTGAATTAGCAAGTAAGGACTTTGTTTCTTTTGCTGATTATGTGTTTATTCCTAACAATTTTTCGACAGATTATATTCAGAACTGGCACACAATACTCCTTTGTGAAGCATTGGAGGCGGTAGAACGTGGGGATATACTCAAGCTCTTAATTGAAATGCCTCCTAGACACTCTAAATCGGAGCATGTATCTCGTTTGTTTCCTTCCTGGTTCTTAGGGCGCAATCCAAGAGCCGAGATTATTCATGGAAGCCATACGGATAAATTTGCAGAGGGATTTGGAAAGGATGTGCGAGATTTAATTTGTACGAATAGATACCAAAATGTTTTCCCTAACGTTCATTTACGGAAAGATCAAAGTTCAAAAACAGATTGGCAGATTACTTCCGGTGGTTCGTACATGGCTCGTGGAGTTGGTGGGGCAATTACCGGAGCAGGGGCAGATTTATTTATTGTGGATGATCCGGTTAAGGATTGGAAGGATGCTAATAGTGTTGTGAAGCAAAAAGATACTTGGGATTGGTTTAGAGCCGTAGTATCTACTCGTCTTTCTCCCGAAGGAAGAGTTGTTTTGATGATGACGAGATGGAATACGCAAGATGTGATTGGAAAATCTATTGAGAATGAAGGATTGGTTGAGGATGGTGGAGAATGGGTACGATTAAGATTTCCGGCTATTGCGGAGAAAGATGAAGAGCATAGAAAAAAAGGAGAGGCTTTGTGGGAATCTCGATTCCCTCTTCCCTTGCTTCATAAGAAGAAAAACACGCTTGGTACTCAAATGTGGTCGGCTCTCTATCAACAAGACCCTGTTCGAGCTATGGGGGCTACTTTTCGGAAAGAGACTTTTCAATACTTTGCGATGTCGGACTTTGAAAGAGTGCATGAGCCGTTACGCAAGAGTGATTTTCGTTGTGGAGTATTCGTTGATCCGGCTTTTTCTACGAGAGATGAGAGCGATGATGTGGTAGTTATGTTGGTGGGAGAACATAAGCATACAAAGGACTTGTACGTCTTTGATATTTTTGCTGATACTGTACCGCCTTCTGTTTCTATCAGTTACGCAATCAGTATGGTTCAAAAATGGCAAAGTAGAGGTTTTAAGGTTGGGTTTGTTTCTGCGGAGGATGTATCTCTTAATAAGGATCAACAGAAGTTTGTAGAGAAACTGGAAGCAAAGATTAAGGAACGAAGGATTTATGCAGATTTGGAACGATTTAAACCTGTGGGAAAGAAGGAGGATAGGATTAAGTTTGAGTTAGAGCCGTTGTTTTCTAGTGGGAAGATTTATTTTCGATCCGAGCATGAGGACACTATGATTTTTACAAAACTAGAAAAACAACTCCTGGACTTTCCGGCAGGTGATAAGGTGGATATTCCCGATACTTTGGCACAAGCAGTTCATACGTTTTGGAATAAGGTTGTTTCTGATGAAGTTACGGAAGAGGAGATGCACAAGGACTTTCTTAAATATGGTAAAGTTTAAACATGGACGAAGAAGATATGCCGAAAAATGCCGTAGAACTTTTGGAACAACGAGCCGAAAGACTATTTGATAAAGAAGACAGACCTTTGACGGAGGAGGATTTAGAGGCAGATTTTGAGTTGTATGGGAAGGTTTGATTAAAAGTTGTACAAAAACATGTTTTTTGTAATGTCGTAAATGATGAAGCCTAAAACTATATCAGAACAACTGCAATACAGTACTGTAAGACTTGTTACGGCAAGCGGATCAACAGGAACTGGATTTTTTTTCGAGTTCAGCTTTGAAGGTAAAAAAGTGCCAGTAATTGTTACTAATAAACACGTTATTAAGGGCAATCAGAATGAGGAAGTGAGTTTTTTTCTACACACTCAAAAGGGCGATAATTTAGAAAGCTCGAAACTCAATGTAAAATTTAATACGAAGTGGCATTTCCATAAGGATAAGGATTTATGTTTTTGTTTCGTTTCTCCATTATTTCAACAAATTAAGGAGAAGATGGGAAAAGAAGTATTTTGTATTTCTATATCGGAAGATTTAATCTGGGATAATTCAAAGTTAAAAGAATTAAATGCAATCGAAGATGTTGTTATGGTTGGATACCCTAATGGATTATGGGATCAAGAAAATAATTTCCCACTTTTTAGAAAAGGAATTACCTCCTTACACCCAGCCGTGAATTTTAATGGAAATAATATTGGAATGGTTGATATGGCATGTTTTCCTGGATCATCTGGCTCTCCAATATTTGTTCTTACTGAGAAAGGCTTTGTCGATAAAAAAGGAGATTCTTTATCGGTTGGCAGTAGATTGATTTTTCTAGGGATTTTGTTTCAAGCTCCCACTATGAGTGAGAAAGGAGAATTAATTATTGAAGATATACCAACTCGACAAACAATTCTACCTCGAACATCATTGATGATTAATCTTGGATATTACATAAAAGCCTTTGAAGTTTTGAGTTTTAAAAAAGAAATTGAAGCCTTACTTTTAAAGTCATAAATACATACAAAAAACGTTAAATTTTTGAAAATGAAAAAGCATGAAGGTTGATTTATTATGAAAATTTATAAGAATAAACACTCATTTAATCTGCTAATTATGCCTATTCAACTATTCATAACAGGGGGAACGATTGACGTTGAAAAAATCGAAGAAGGAAAGAAATATATTTTCGGTAAATCATACAGTCCAGAAATGTTGGATCAGAGTCGATGTAAAGTAAGAATTGAAAGCCAAGTCCTTTTTTCAAAAGACTCACTTTTCACAACAGATTCAGATAGAGAAAAAATATTGGATAGCTGTAAAAACTGTAAAAGTGATAAAATTATCATAACTCATGGGACTGATTCTATGCCGAAAACTGCACAAATTTTAGGTAAAAATATTAAAGATAAGACGATTGTTCTTTTAGGAGCGATTGTGCCATATAATCAAAAAAAATCCGATGCACTGTTTAATTTAGGCTGTGCAATTTCTGCTGTTCAATCTTTACCTCTTGGTATTTATATCACTATGAATGGACTAATCTTTTCTTGGGATAATGTTAGAAAGAACAAAGAAGAAGACTTGTTTGAAGTCATGAAGTAATACAAAAAACAAGAAATTCTTGAAAATTGTGTAACTTATTATAAGATTCTGTGTGATGACAGAATCGAGAAATTTTAAGCAAATCGAGGACGACAAAAAAAGCCGTTTTTCGGAGGGAGACAAGCAACATCCTCTCGTTATTTCGTGTCTGAAAAAATATTGTTCAGCTATTGATGGCGAAAAAAAGAATTTCGCACAGATAGATGAATGTAGAAATTTTGTTGATAGTAACCTCATAGAACTGGTAAAGGATATTGGAGGGCAAGAAATGTTACCTATCATCCGAAAACTATCGGAAGGGTACGAACATCCAGACGGATCGCCAAAAAGCACCAGTAAGATCGGAGGGGATGTTTTAGTGAATTATGAAAACCTAACTCGCCATGAGATTAAAAGGGAGAAGATAAACAAACAATGGAAGCGAGAAACAAAAGGGATTAGTTCAGACGGAGCTTTGATTCAGAGAATAGATATTGATAAAAGAGGCTTCCCGAAAACTATCTTTATTGATCGAAAGTCCGTTATTTTTGACGAGAATGCGGAGGATATACACCATGAAGATGAGGCGAAGTCGGCAGTTTGGTCTTTTGAAACAGAGACACTTCCTTTCTCCGATGCGAAAGCTAAATACAAAAAGCTATATCCGAGAGTGGCAGAACGAATGGTAGAGGGAAATCCGTATGATTATGCACAGGAGCTAACAGAAAATCAGAGCCAAAAAGATGCGATTCAGAAAGAATTGGTAGAGACTAATGGAGATGTGAAAATATTGCATGTAAAGTGCCTTAAAGCTCCTATTGATGCGAAGTATCGAGTGAATGGGGAAACAATAGAAATTAAGCAGGGAGAGCCGTTTGAAGTAAAGATTGCCGGAGGTAGTTGTTTGATTCTCGATGTAAAATCGGGAGAGGATTATTCTTTCTTTTGGGCTGATACGAAAGAGCCGTACCTTCCCTATATTCCGTACTACCAAATGCCGATAAGAAAGGGCTTACAATGTCCTTCTATTATTTCTGTTACTATGCCGTACTTCTTGAAGATCATTTTTTATAATGCTCTTTTGGATAATAATACAGAGCTTTTGGCTAAACCGATTTTCGCCGGAAAGTTCTCCGGTAAAAAAGGAAATGAAGCTAAAAACTTTTTCCGGCACAATCTCAAGCAAGCCGCTAAAGGAGAAAAGATAACGAATTTTTATCTAGTAGATGGAGAGGACTTGGATGTGGAGTGGGAGAAAATGACACCAGATAAGCTCGATATTCAAGCAATCATTGGGTATTTGGAACGATTGGAGAAAAAAGTAGTAGATATTATTGGGATTATTATTGATGATACAGTTTTCAATCCGAATGAACGA
Source organism: uncultured Candidatus Peribacteria bacterium (assembly GCA_964344165.1). GTDB lineage: Bacteria > Patescibacteriota > Gracilibacteria > UBA4473 > UBA4473 > CAYFMH01. Next base: position 11,217 of record CAYFMH010000007.1, read on the forward strand.
GTGGGAGTTCGACAGTTTCGAGAGCAAGCGCAACGTGGAGCAATCTCTTTTTTCCAAACTCTCAATAGTAGTTCTTTTGAACTACTGAATAAAATGATCGCAAACACACTCCTCACTATTACGCCTAAATACACAGGGGAACAGGTAGAAATAGAGGGCAGTATTCGTGATCCAAAGACCGGAAAGCCGTTTACTTATACGGAGGACTTGGACGTAGTAAGAGAATCGCTTACACCAGAAATTCTAAAAATTGAATGGAAGTTTGCACACTCGCTTCCTAGTGGAGCAGTATCAGCCGCCGCAGATGGAGAATCGAAAGAGGTATTAGCAGAAGCAAAAAAATTCTTCCCACAAAACAGACAGATCAATAGAGCCTATCTCTCCTTTGTCGGAAAGATTGTTAATTCTGTCTCCGGTACGGATTCTTTGAACGTGGAAGAAGCGATCCGAGAGGAAGAAGAAATGGCTCTCATGCCAGGAATGGAAGATATGCCTTCGGGAAATGGGAACTCAAAACTTCCTCCTATGATAAATCCTCAACTACTGAACAAACTACCTCCTAAAGAAAAAGTATTGGCTTAATGAAAATTTCATTAAAAAAACCGAATTGGAGAAAAGGATTAGCAAAATTCTTTCGTTTTTCCGATGTCGTAAAGAAGTTGAAAGCCAAACAAGCTAAATATCTGTCTCGCAATCCAGAAGAACTAAAAGAAATTTCTCTTGAAGAGCAACAAAGGCAAGACTTTGAAGCAGAAGCGGAGGTTTATATTGCCATGCTCCTGGAACGATACGGCAATGATTTTTTGGATTTTGCTAAAAATGTGGGAAGTTCGGCTAAGTTTGCGGAGTTCATAAGCGATCAAGCTCTTATTGAGAATCAGAGGGCGATTAAAAAGCCGGAGAAAGCTATGGAGTTTGCTTTTCGTTCACAGGGTATTGCTTCGATAATCAACATTTTCCATAAGGTTGAACGATATATTTCTGCTTTAGAGGAAAAAGAAAAAGGGTCTATTGAGTTATTAAACAAAGTGAAAAAGTAATACAAAAAATGGAAATTACTTGAATTTTGTATAACATTAGTTTTAAATAAGGTTGTTCTTTTCGGCAACGGATAAAAATCGTCAAAATTGTGTGCTTTATTGCCTTAAATTGCTTGAGTATTTTTCTGACGATTTTTATTCGGTGCAATTTACGGCAGTTGAGTACATAAGCGTACTCAACTGTTCTTTTTATATTTCATTATCCCTTTTACAAAATGACAGAACAAGACTCATCTACTGGTACGAACAACGATGATAACGTTGTCTCACCAGAGGAAAACGATCAAGTCTCGCCAAAAGAGGAAGAAACAGACACGCAAGAGGATCAAAAGGAGGATGATTCAGAGGACACTTCCAAAAAGAAAGAGGAAGAAGAATCAGAAGACTCTGACACCGATCCGATTGATGATTTGTTTACAGGGCAAGAACCGGAAAACGATCCGGCTAATCTTTCCGGTACAGAACACTTGAAATTAGCGGTAGATAAGAAATTCGATGAACTTCGGGAAGGTCTTGAAGAAGGCAAGCCAGAAGCGATACAAGAATTTCGTAGCCTTAAACCGAAAATGCAAGAAGGCGTAGCTAAACGCTTCAAAATTGACGGAGAAGAGGTGCAAGACGCTAAAAGTTTGCTTGATTTCTTGGGTGCGGAATATCCCGACACTAAAGAAGACAAAGGCAAAGCAAGTGTGATTACCGAAAAAGATGCTGAATTGATTAAGTCTAATTTGACTAACCAATTCAGAGATCAAGCCGAAAAGTCCGGTTTGAAGTTTGAGGAATTGAAGAAGCAAGGAACGTACAAAGCCGTTGTTCAATCGGCTAAAGAAGCTCTTGCGAACATGCAAAAGTACAACGTACCTCCTTCTGACTTCGGTAAATTCTTTGACTTCGAGAAAGAGTGGGAAATGGCGACTATCGCACAGCAGAAAGAAGCCTCTTATAAAGAGGGACAGAAAGCTCAAAAGAAAGTGAATAACGCCAACAATTCTTCTCCTTCTCAAAATAGTGAAATAGATACGGGAACAGAGGGCATACCTCTCGCTACTTCGGCTGATTTTATGAAGTTGTCGAAAGATGAACAGATTGCATATCAGCGAGTACATAAGGGCGTATTCCTCGATTAGGCTTAATAAGCCTCTTAATTTTTATTTGATAATCCTAAAGTAAAATGGCTCAACATAATCTTTTGGACGAGACACAATTAGAAACCTTGTTCAACACTCGTGTACAAGCCGATGAAACGCCTCCAACAATCTTGGAAGCGATGGCGATTCCAGAGTTTAATTCTATATCTGTAAAAGATGCTACTGGTAAAACAGTAACGAAGAAAACTCGGAACTATAAAATGACGGATGTTGAAAGAACTCCTCATGGGATGTCTTACGAGTTTAAATTGTTTACTCGTCCGCAAAAACAGGGAACGGAAAGTGATGTACCAACGGAAAAAGCGAGTGCAGGTAACATCTTCAAAGCCGGAAACAAGATCACGACTTCACAGTATGGTCTTGGGCATGAGAAATTTAAGATCAATTCTTTGTATAAGGATGGATACGAGATTTCTAAAGAAGATTTACGCTTCACGACTATTCCCGACTTGGTAAATCAAATTTTCAAGACTTATAAGGAAGGACAACAGCTCTTTCGGGAGGCGCAAATCTCTCGTGTGCTTTTGACCGGAGACAGATGGATAACCGGAGCGACTGATGTTGCCGTAAATGGCGCAATAACGGCAGGGGCTACGACTTTTGACGTGGACGATGTAACGGATATTGCGGCAGGTCGGCTACTCAAAATCGGAAACACTATTTCTACTGTAACGACTGAACAGGAAGCGGAGAACTACGATGTAGTTCTGGTTAAGTCTGTTTCAGTTAACACGATCACAATAGAAACCGATCCGGCTCTCTTTCCTACCAATCTTTTTGGATTTAGTTCGTTCAAAGGACTTTCAACAAGTTTGAAGGCTCATGCGGACGCAACAAAAGTTCAGATTGATAAGCCAAAAACACTTTCAGAGGCTCTATCAGCCGGACTGATTAACGACCTTCAAATTTCTACTTCCGAGCAGAATTTGAAGGAAGACGACACGCTTTTCCTAATGAATCATGCTCCGTTTGGGAAGATTCGAGGAACAAGCTCTCCGGTGGTGGCTAATGAGTTCTTTGGTCGGCAGGTTTTGAAAAGCGGAAAGATAGATCAGTTGTATGGGGCAAAGATTTTCCGAAGTAATTTTGGGATATGTAGGAACGATGGAACGAGTAACGTGTACTACATTATCGGCTTTGAAAGAAATAGGTCTTTCGTTGCTCCAAAACTCCTGGAAAGTTCAGCCGTAGAACCAGCTCCACAGCAAGCAGGTTTGGTAAAGACTATGACGTGGGCAGAGATCAACGGCGCACATGCTCATAGGGCAGGGCGAAGACGAATTGTCGTTATGCCAGTTGTGCTTGGATAGCATTTCTTTTCCTTGCTCCCGAATACGATATTCGGTTCGGGGGCAAAAATGGAAATTTTATCTCTTAATCCCTTCCTAAAATGAACCATGTACCAGTAAACCTTCTTATTGCAGAAGCCGAAGCCGCTAATCAAGTGGCAGAAAAAGAAATGACAGAACGAGAAAAGCTCTATAAAGAGCGAAACGATCTATGCGCTTCCTTACAAGAAAAGGGCGTATCTTTTAATTGTACTGCTCCCATAAAGGAGTTGAAAAAGCTCTTGGGGGCAAATCCTAAAAATCCGGCGAAAAAAGATGAGGCAAAGGGAAAAAAGGAAGAGCCGGAAGCGAAAAAGGTAGCGGAAACAAAAATGGAAGATGCAGAGGAAGAAGAACAGCCAAATGAAACACAGGAGGAGGGAGAAACAGAACCAAAAGAAGATGATCCAAAAGCTAAACTGAATGAATTAAGAGCTAAAGCAAAATCGCTCGGTATAAAACCGCCTCGCCTATACACGATGAGCGAAGAAAAATTAGAGGCAGAAATTAAAAAACTTGAATCTAAATGAATATAACGCTCGATCAACTTTTTAAGACGGCTTATGGAGTTTCTGTTGATGATGACGGACTTGATTCGGATGTACGAATGCACTCTTTTAATGTTGGGTACGAGATGTTTTTGACGGAGTTCGATAGTATTTTCCCAGAGATGAGATTGAAGACTGTAAAATTCATTTCTGAAAGTGGTGGGAACTCTAAAAAGGGTTTGGGAGAGGATGTGGGGGGCAATCCGTATGATGATTTTTTTCGTCCGTATGATGTTCATAGAACGGATGCAGGGGAAAGTTTTTATGAAGAGGTCTTTGAATCGACAAAACGTTTTTCGAGTGATGAAACTTGGTTTACCGATAACGATAAAATGTATTTCCTCAACTATGATGAAGGGGAAGTTTTTTTAGTACGCTACTATCCGCAGTTCAAGCATTATCCAACGGATCAGAACGGAGCAACGGAAGTTTTTTTGCCTATGGAGGCGAGAAAGGCTTTTTATGGCTTTCTTGTGGCGATGTTTAACGCCGTAGAACAAGAACCTATCCAACACGAAGGAAGGGCTATGATTTTCGATCAATACTTCAATGACATGGAAAAAATGTTTCCGAACAAATCCATTTCTTTTTCTTACTAAAATATGTCTTATGCACAAAGGATCGTTGAAAATCAAAGTGGACAGACTTCTCAATTATCTAGCGAGAAGAATCCACTCGGAACTTATGCACGACTACTTAATGTGCGTAGTAAAAATAATGAACTCGAATCTATCGGGGGCAGTCTCAAACAAGTTGAAGTTGATAACGCTGTCCGTTTCGGAAACACCTTCTTTTTTGAAAACAGGGAGTTTGTTTTTTATGTAAGGGAGGACGAGACAGACAACAATATTGAAAAAACTTTTTTAGCCGAAGTGATTGACGGCGTATTGACGGACTTGGAGGACGGAGGGCTTAAAATCAGATATACGCTTACTCGTGATCCGTCTTTGGCGATTGCGCCGGATGCTTTTTTTGCGACTTTTGGCGATACAGTAGAGAAATTTAAAATTGTGGGAGGCGGTATTTCTCCTTCTACCCTTACCGGAGCAAGCAATGTAGTGGCGATTTGTTTCGGGCAAAATCGAATATTGGGAGTGTCGGGAAAGAATATTTTGATTTCCAATATGGTAGCCGGAGGGGATGTAACGACTTTTAATACTGGCGATGGGTGGACGGATGGGGGGCGATTTCCTTCTACGCTCAAAAGAGATGGTACGAATATTGCGTATGCTTCGGGGAAAGTGGTTGTTTTTTCTGCTTCGGAGATTGAAGTAAAGATACTTTCAGAGATTCAGAGGGATAACGGAACAGGGGTACTTGTTTCTGAAAAGAAAACGGAGGAGTACGGAGAAGCGAGAGGAGTAGGAACGGCGACTTTTCGGCAGTTGGCTCAATACAAGGAGTATCTTTTCTTTGTGGATGAGAACACGAAGGAGTTTTATCACATGCTCCCTCAAAAAGACCAAAACGGAAAACTGTTTGTCGAGCCGATTACTTTGGATGAAAAGAACTTTGAGAGGTGCGAATTTGACCGATATTTGAGTTTTTATAGCAATAAGATGAAAGCCGTCCTTATTGCCTGTAAATCACAAGTTGGGGCTTTTAATGATCTCGTTATTGTGTTTGATCCAAAAGATAAAACCTTTGCTCATAAAAAATGGAGTGTGTCTTCTTTTGCGGAAGATGTGAGTGGAGATTTGTTTTTTACGAAGGATAACGAAGCCAAAATCATGCAGTACGATGAAGACACTTATACAGAAGATGAAAGTGAAAGTGTTTTGGAAATAGAGATGAACGATTTTTCCGATCCAGAGTTTTGGAAGAAATTGAAGGTTAAGAAGTTGGCTTTTTGGCTCATGGTAAATCCAGATGCACAAATAGAGTTCTTTCAGTCTATTGATGGAGGAGACTTTCAAGAAGTGAATTTAAAGATTGATCCAATTCTTTTTCAAGGAAGTTTTATTTCTCCACGTCAAATTCTGGGAAGGACGGCAAGCGGATCGTCCAGGAGAGAGGAAGCGGAAGAGATTGTTTCTTACATTATGGGAAAGGCAAAAGCGAAGTCTAAAGGCACGATTGTACGCTATTTAATGCGAATACGGACGGATAAACGCTTTGTTTTCAAAAAGTGGGCTATTACTAATTACCGAGTTATTGGAAAAAGAAAAAGTGCTAATATACGAGTTAATAACTGAGAATGTTACACAAAAAACGGAAAGTTATACAAAAATTGATAATTTCTAAAAAAATCTGATAATAGAATTGAAAATGGACATAATTGCAAAACCAAATTTCAACGGAACATTTAGCGGATCGCCTACTGTGTGGGCGAGACATACGTTTGGCTCTCCTCAAAACTTGTCGGATATTCAGAACTTGAAACTGGAAATCGAGACAATCGGGGCGCATGGAAACATTTTTGTACGGCTAGAGAATGACGCAAATGTGTATGCGGAGTTCAATATGGGGGGTGATATGACCGGAGATACCGGAACGAGAACGCAAAATTTAGAGAAGATGATAAAGGACTGCACCTATACGGAGCAGACGACTGATTTTGATGCAAGCGATATAAACTCAATCTACATTTCGTTTGTAGATGATGGGAACGAAACAGGGATTGCAGATGCTACTGAAACATCTATTGGGATAACGTATGATACGGAGGTGGCACACAATTTGGAGTTTGTGGACGGTTTTTCTACGGAACTGACAAAGAAAGTAGAACTTTCTGCTACTACAATTCAGCTCAAAGATCGTCCGGTAAATCCAAATACAGGGGAATATATCAATGAAACGTTGATTGTTGTTTCTGATGGAACGGCACAGGCGATTAAAGATTTTGAAGCTACGCCGAGCGAATTAGGGAAAATTTTAGGAGAAGTATTTTGGATTGAGTTTGTTTCGCAAAATACGACTACCGGAGTTTCTACTTGGAATATTCTGCAACGAGGGGGAGGCAATGTTCGCATTCCTCCCGCCTTAGCTGATTTTCGGAAGTCTCTAAGGCATGAAGAACATGCACAAGGGGCAACTGTGATAATCTCCCTCTTGAAAGGGTTAATTCAAGAGGGCGTAGATCAAGCAAAACAGGAAGCAGAAGGGATTGCTACGGATTTTGAAGATCATAAAAAAACTACTTCTACACAAATTGTTTTGGCAAAAACCAGTATGCAAATGGAAGCGGAGCAGATAGAGGAAAAAGAGGATGAATTTGAGGAAGCGATAACTACACAGCAGAGCGACTTTGAGACACAAATGCAGTCTAATTATGACAATTTTACGGCAAGTAATAGAGATATGACGGCAAAGCTAACGGACGGAGAAACAACGAAAATAGATGTTTCTCCTGGAAATTGGTTGTATGGAACAACACCAGTTGCTTATGCCGGAGTTATCGGGCTTTCTGTAACACTCAATCAGACAACTTATTATGAAGTAGATACTTCGGGAACGTTGCAGAGTAATACTAGCGGATTTACGCAGGGGCGATATTCCGTAGCAGAGGTAGTGGCTAATGCTACACAGATTACTTCGATAAAAAACTATGGAGGGGGGTATCAGATAGATGCACCAAAAAAGACTGAATTTCCGCTTTCAGAGGATTTGAGTGTCGGAAAGGTGGTACGAATGATAAATGACGGAGGAGTGGGAAAACTGGCTGATATTGTGGCTGATGGA
>CAYFMH010000007.1:18971-39414 GCA_964344165.1 uncultured Candidatus Peribacteria bacterium
CGAGTGGAGATAGTACGGAGTTTTCAGATGGTTCGTACTACATAAAGTCGGCTTATGATGGAACGGAGTATGTGGTTATTGTTTATGTGAATACTGGCGATGTTGTGGAAGCGAGAGCTTTTTCTTGGGATAGAGCTTCAAAAACCTTAACTCCGGCAGGGGCGGCACTTGATTTGACGGAGGTGGATTCAAACAGGGTGGCTATTGGTTACGATCCCGACCAGGATCGTTATTTATTGATTTACTTCCACGAGACTACCGGATATGTGTATGGAAAAGTGCTAAAAAACGTAAACGGAACACTTACACAGGGAACAGGCGTACAGATTAGCAATGTATCGGTAAACTATCCATGTATTTCTTACGATCAAAATGCTCAAAAACATCTGGTTTGTTGGCAGAACGGAAATTTATTTGGAGTGGCGGCGACTATTTCTGATATGACTGTTTCTTTTGGAACGATTGTAGATGAGGCTAGTGGAGCGCAAGCACAAATGGAATCTGGATATGATGCTACGGCAGGGAAACACTTAGTACACTCTCATACAAGCGGTACTGTGTATGCTCGTGCGGTTTCCATTTCCGGTACGACTGTTACTTTTCATGCCAAAGTAAATGTTAGTATTAGCGGAAATGTAGATGAGTTGGGGCTTGCTTTTGATGGAGCAAGTACCTTTTTATCACTTCAAGATGATGCCGGAGGAAATGGGAGGGTTCGGGCTTTGGTTATTAACGGAACAACAGTAGATGCAAAAACGGCTTATTTATTTCACTCTGGGGCGGTTGATTATCCGAGTGGGGCTTACGATGCTACAAATGGAAAGTTTTATATCAATTATCAAGACGAAGCGGATGGAGATAAGGCAAAAATGGTTAGTTGTACTGTGGACGGAAGCTATAATCTTACGTTTGGAAGCGAAGTTGAGATCATGGGAGGAAACAGAATCCAGTACAATGAGGCGTATAGCCTAAGTGGAGATACAATTTTGGTGGTGGGAAAGGATATAGATAAAAATAAATCGGTAGCCTTTCTTACTAATTACGCCGAGATAAACTACACAGGGCTATATGGGATTTTACAGGAGACAGGAACAACGGCACAGGTAAAAGAAGTTGCTCCCTGGTTCACGACTTCAAAAGTGCATAGTAATCTTACTCCAGGCGAACAATATTACTTACAGCCAGACAACACGATTAATACGCCAAAGACCAATTTCCCTATGGGAATTGCGACTTCTGATACTGATTTATTCCTTACGCCGAAGGACACAACAGAAACAAGTCCAGGAATGAAAGCTAATAGCGGATATTACTCAACAGCAGGGGGAACTTTTGCACATGGACTAGGTACAACTCCAAAAGTTATTTTGATTTATCGAATGGGGTTCAATAATGATAGAGAGGCTTTGACTATGTGGACAGCAGGGGGAGGAAGTCATACACAGGAAGGTTATAGCGGAGGATTCGATCAATCATGGCATAGTGTGGTTTCTGATGTGAACGATACGGATTTTAAGGTTACTGTTTCGGCAGGTACTACAAATGCTATGTGGCTTGCTTTTGCTTAATTTTTTAGTTCTTAAATTTTAAAAATGGCTAATACAGAAATGAAATTATCGGCTTCGACTGATGGACAGGGCATACTGATTGCCGGAACGGACACAGGAAGTGCGGACACACTTCATACCGCCGTAGCCGGAACAGATGACCACGATAAAATTGCGATTTGGGCTTCTAATAATCATACGGCTGATGTGGAGCTTACGATTGAGTACGGAGAAACAACGGCTACTAAAACGATTGTAAAAACGATTAAAAAGAAGGCAGGGCTACGAGTGGTTATTCCTGGACTGCTACTCCAAAATGCGAAAGTGGTAAAGGCTTTTGCGAGTGTGGCAAGCAAAGTTACTGTTTTTGGTTTGGTAGAGCGTACTACGGCTTAAAAAATATTTAAAAAATGCCTGTTATAAATGGAAAATCCTCGTATGGAACGACCAATTATTCTCGAAATAGATCGAGTGGTAAAGCCTATGCGAAAAAATTACAGGAGGAAGCAAACAAAAGGGTTGTTTCCTCCGGTAAAATCCATACGCCAAAAAAGACAGTCGTCCGCAATCCTGATTTTGACAAACTTTCCGATGCAGAAAAAGAACAGAATGCGAAGTACCTTAATTCTGATGATCCGAAAGTCCGAGCTTTGGGGATTTCTCATCTGAAAGAAACGGACACTACCGGATATAGCAACTTAACGAGCAAGGGAAAATTGAGCCGAGCAACGAAACTAAAACAGTATCAAGATGCTTTCAAATCTTCTCCTTATACGCCGGAGAACAAATATCTAACGACACTCAATAAGAAAGAAGAGTTACAGATAAAACCTAATGTAAATCCCTATACGAAAAGAGCCGAGCCAGTTAATCCGATTAGTTATGGATCGCTTGAATCTAAACGAAAACAGTTTGGGCTTAATGATTCTCGCCGTACTCCAAAATCAAGTGATTTCACTAATCTAAAGTCGAATGTGAGCAGAGAATACGATAATTCTTTGCAGGGGAAAATAACGGAGTATCAAGGGGCTTTTGATTCTAAATGGAATACGGCACGAAGCGATTTTGTGGCGCAATATCTGAAAGACAATATTGCTCCTTTTCGGCATGAGATAGCGAAGCAACAGGCAATCATAGACGAGAATCAAAAGCAGTTGGATTTCTACAACTCTTACGAATACCGGAAAGACGGAACTCCTAAAGGGGTGCGTATGCGGAAGCGACAAATGAGTGAAAAAATCAAACAGGCTAAAGCCAATATTGAGAGTATTGAAAAATCAGTAAGTGATACCGGAGGGAAAAAGTTTGATGAAGAAAACAAGAAAACAAAGGATAGCGAGTATGAAACGTTACAAGCGATAATCGAAGCCGAGAGAGCTGAATATCAGAATGAGAAAGAAGAAATGGTGGCAGAGGAAAAAGAAAATTATGAGAAGCGAAAAACAATTTTTGGTTCTCATAGAGATACGAGTACCGGAACGGCTGATGGAGAGAATTATAAAGAAAATTCTATCTATGAAGCTCTAATGAAGCAGTTTGATACGAAACAAACGAGAGCAAAGGAGGATTATCAAAAGAAGCTCCAAAAGAAACGTGAGGACGAGTGGGAGCAGATAACAAGCCGAGCCGAAGATGCTACGACTACTGCGGAAAAAGAAAGGTATTTGGCACAGGAAAAAAGACGTTTGGATCAAGTCTATGGGAATGATGACAATGGCTACGAAGGAGAGCTAATGACGGAGTATTTGGAAAAACTGGCTACGGCGAGAACTCGAAAGGAGGAGGATTTGATGAACGATAAGGAGCTGACTATTTTGAAGGCTACGGAAAAATCGAGAACTAAATCAGATACGGCAAGTAGTCTCCAAAATGATGAGAAGGTGGCTTTTATTCGAGCTTTTATTGATAGAGATACAGGCGATCCAGACACAGCCGTTGCAAGAGCATTAAAAGCCTATGAACGATCCGCTAAAATTGGAGATGAGGGAGCAATAAATGAATTTGAATTGGGAGAGGAGTTAGACGAAAAATTAAGGCTCTATAACGAAAATAAGGACGATCCCGAAGGTTTATCGCCGGACAGGGCGTATGAATGGCTTGTGTCCGAAGATGTGCCTATGGGAGTGGCTTCAAAAATGCTCGAAGTGAGAGGGATTGAAAAATCTCTTTTGGATAAGCTGAAATATGAGAAAATGAAGGATTTAGGCTTTTCTGATGAGGATATTGCGAAGCTGAAAGAAAAGGAGCAGAACAAGTCCGCTTCGGAAATGTATTTGAAAGGTTTAATGACACCAGAACAGGAAGAATTGTATTTGAAGCGAGTTTTAGAAAAAAGTCTGGTAAGTGGAGGAGATGTAACGAAAGGAACGTACAAACTCCAAAATCTAGCGGAAGAATATGCGGATCGATATACGAGAAATGATCTAATCCGAGGGAAACGAGCGATTGGGACGGATGATAATGGAAAGACGATTTATGAAAACATTGATGGTGGAGCGGAATTGAGGGAGAAGGCTCTTATTTTGCAGGGAATTAAGGCGAAAGAAATTCGGGAAACAGATGTACCAAAGGTAAAAAAAGAAATTAGCAGAGTAAAAAAATTGCCGAAAACGGAGCAAAAAACATATATCGATAATGGAAAAAAAGAGACAGATAGCCCTTGGATTCCTAATTTTATTGAGAAGATTATTTTCCCAGAGCGATTTGAGGAGAAAGAAACAAATTTTGAAGATGATTTTGCGGAAGCATTAAAAAAAGTGAAATAATATCACATCTGATTCATCAGCCAAGCAAGAAAAATCACTTGAGGCAACGTAATCAGCGGTAAAAAGAACGCAATCTTCCAACTCTTAGTTGTTTCTTTGAGCAGCATTACTTCTGTGTAGTCGGTAGACACCCCAGTCATCAGGAATGCAAACGAATTTCCCGGAGCTTTGGCTCTGGTGAGTAGGTCAGCCGCAATCGGGGTAGACCCCTCTGAACAAACTTCTAATATGGTTGCTACCAGTATCGTCAGTCCTAGTCCAGAAAGTGTCGCTCCAAAAAACGTCTGAAAATTATCCACTGATACAAAAGTTCGGATCAGACTGGCTAAAATAACCCCAAAGAAAATCCATCGCAAGATCATTCGTGATCCTTTCAGACCATTCCAGAGCATTCCTCCGAAAAATGATGGAGAAAACGAGGTCTGTTTAAATTTAGACCGAGCCTCCGACCAAAATTTAAAATCCTCCTCTACTTCCATTTTTTGAGGGTTGGTCGGCAACACCCCTTTAGCTACGAGTTTTTCAAAAATCAATCCAGAAATGACGGCAATAATCATTGAGAGCAAAAGGAACGCCATCATCCACTTAAATCCGATTAAAGCCCAGAGAATCAAGGTCAGCGAAAAAGAGTTCCAAGGACTGGAAATAAGGAATGCCATTACTTGTCCCAGACTTGCTCCTCGTTCATACAGTTTCATCCCCACCATGAGTATTCCATGAGAACATAAGTCGAGCAGTACCCCTGCACCTGTTGCTCGCAGGATACCGCCAAAAGTTCCTCCTTTTCCCAATAAGGAAATTGTAAACTCTCTCGGAATTTTATCGAGGATTCCCACGAATAAAATTCCTAGAAACACTCCCCAAGCCATTTGATTAAGGAGTTCAAAGGAGGAAATAGTAAAAGTTGGTAGATACGCTATTTCTGTAAATTTATCGGCGAACAGCCATTGAGCTATGTATGCAACTGTCAGGATTGTGATGCTTCCCCAGAGCAACCAGTCAAACTTACTTTTGACATGGTGATGATGGTGTTCTTTGCCACTCGGTTTTGGTGGCATATGACAGGATTCAGACATGGTAAAAGGAATTAGAATTAAAAAGTTAAAATTTTGTCACCCTCTTGCACGAGTGCATGTAAGTCTTTCATTGTATTTATAGGACAGGTGTTAGTTGCCTCCTGATTTCTTAATTTTAAGCAAGTACCACACGCTAAAATTTTTGCTTTGTCCGATTTTAAAAATTCTTTCGCTTGTTCCTGAATATTGAACTTTTCTGAATTACCTGCTTCGTACTCCACGCCTTCTCCAATAAGGAAAATTCCAACCTCATCTCCCTGTTTGATTGAAAAATTTGCTAAGCGGAAAATATTCCATACTGTTTCGGGATTTGATTGAGTAATAATAATTCCGATTTTCATGATTTTTTTTTGTTAATAATTAACTTAGTTAGTAGAGTATCATTTTTGAGCAACTACTAAAAAATAAATAAGGTTAAAATCTTTGCAGACCTTCTTTATGGTGATTTTAAAACCAAGATTTTCTAATTCGGCAAAAAATTCTTCACGAGTAAACATCGTTTCATATGGGTGAGCCATCGTTTTCCGAAAGAACCTTCCCAAAATGGTATCGGAATAAGTCTCAATCGAATGATCCTCCAAAAGCATTTTGCCTCCAGGTTTCAACACTCTCTTTAGCTCCCTCAAACATTTTCGCCAATCCTCGATATGATGGATAGAACCAAAGTCAAAAACAGCATCAAAAGAATCCTCTTCAAAAGGTAATTTGGTAGCATCTGCTACCTGAAAAAAGATCGATGCATCTTTTACTTTTTTCTTGGCAATGCTGATCATTTGGGGATCAATGTCATTGGCATAGATTACTTCCGGTTGAAAATACTTCTTAATCAATCTTGCCCCAACTCCATCTCCACATCCTATTTCCAAGACCTTTTTTCCCGGTTTCAGGTCAGAATATTTACGCATACGTTTGATTTCGATTCGTTCTTGGAAGAACCCACGAATCGGCGTATTCATCATCCAGAAGTCGAATTTATCGAGGAGCATTTTCATAAAGAGTTAGCAAATATTTGTCCCTTTTTTTCGCAGTGTTGCAATAGGACAGGTTGTTTTCTTGCCGGATTCTGATAGGTCAAGTTGCCTCCAAATACCGATCCTCCCTGTTTTGCCCCATAGTATTTGAATACCACCCACAGCCAAAATGGAGGAAAAAGGAAAAAAAGCAACTTTTGCATAATGGTTGGTGTTCCGCCCGACACCAAGAAAAAGGTTTTCAGGTATCCCAATTTTGGTACAGGCTGTCCCATCCAGTTTTTCTGTTTGTAGTCCAAGGCGATGAAGCCAATCCGGTCTACAAAGTTTTTCAGCTTTGCCGGAACACCGAAGTTATAAGTAGGCGTAGCAATCACGAGTCCTTGTGCCTTCTGAATCTTCTCAGTCAGACAGAGAAAGTCCGATTCACATTCCAAAGGCACTTTTTTGGCATGGCAGTACATCTCGAAGTCGGTGTCTTTCAGATACACTTTACAGACTTCTATGTCTTTATTCTGCTTTATTCCCTTGATGAAGTGATCTGCCATCGTAGCAGAATTACTTTGTTCTTCCGGGGAACTGTAGATCACGATTACTTTTTTCATGGTGATTAGTGATTATGACCATTTCCTTTTGAACAACCTTCGCCTCCCGATCCATCGGCAGGACAAAGTCCAGAATCTGATGATTCTCCATGTCCTCCATGCATTTCTTTCATCATCCCATGCATCATCTTTTGATGTTCTTTGTCATTCACCATTCCCTGCATCATTCCGTGACCGCCTCCACCGCCATGATGTCCCTCCATTTTCCACATTGGGAAAATTTTCTCTCCAATTAGACCAGTCGTGTAAATAGAAGAACTCACTCCAAAAGTGATCAACACCATGAGCGAAAAAGCTACAATCATCTCTTTAAATATTTCGTCCTTTGTCTGAGAAGTTACGATTGCCCACAGAGCCACAACTTCACACAGAGCCACTGCCAGACCGATGAAGTCTATAATTTCTGCTTCTCCAATAAAGGGAGCTGGTAAGAATCGAGTCAATGCCCACAGTCCCAGAAAACCTCCATTGATCGCTATTCCGATGTAGTGATGGAGATGACTTCGATGTGGGTTTTTAAAGAATTGATACGCCCAAACAATTTGAGCACCTCCCATTGAGAGGAAAAATAATGCATGTGGGATCAGGCTGATGTGAGAAAAAGCCTGTAAAGTAATGTGACTAAGTCCGGCAAGCATTGCTCCCACAGCACCTACTTTTTGGATTGTTCGTAAATTTTTCATGGTAATTTAATTAAGAAATATAAATTATTTTTTAGCGGTGAAGCACTTCCGGCTTCCATAACTACAAAACACACAGCAATCTTCGCCTTTCGACTTAACTGTTTTTTTGCAGTTATCGCACTTATAGAAATACTGACAGGCATCTATCGGAATTATTTCTTCCTGTGTGTTTTTACAAAAAGGACAGGTAAGAATGGCTTTTGTAGATTCAGTTTTTTCCATTTTGAATAAATTAAGAAATAGTATGACTCAGATCCGAAGGTCTGAGTGACTTCCGCAGAAGTGTCTTTTCCCTCAGCATTTCAAAGAATACCGGAATTACCAGTAATGTCATCGCAATGGACGTGATGAGTCCTCCAACCACCACCACAGCCAGAGGTTTTTGTACTTCTGCTCCTACACCTGTCGATGTCAGCATAGGGATAAGTCCGATTACGGATGTAAAAGCCGTCATCAGCACTGGACGTAAACGAGCGGTTGCTCCTTCCATGATCGCCTCATGCAGATGTGCCTTTGTGATGTGTTCGTGTTTTTTGATGTACTCCTTTAGAGCGTTTTCCAGATACAGCACGATCACGACTCCAGTTTCCACTGCATTTCCAAACAGAACGATCAGCCCTACCCATACGGCCACCGAGAAGTTAAACTGAGCCAACCACAGAGCCACGATCCCCCCGATCAGACTGAGCGGAATCGCCAACATCACGATAGATACCAGACCGAAGTCTTTGTAGGCAAGGAAGAGCATTAGGAAGATGAGCAAAATTACACTCGGTACAACCCAACTCAGCTTTTGTTTGGCTCGGATCTGGTTCTTGTACTGTCCGTCAAACTCTACCCAATAGCCCGGAGGTAAAACGAGGTTGTTATCGAGGTAGATTTTGGCTTCATCGATGAACGACATGAGATCACGTCCATTTACATTGAGCTGTGTTGCTCCTCTGAGTTTTCCATTTTCGCTAATCAGAGCGGCAGCTCCGTCCTCCATACTGATTTCCGCTACTGTTGATAAAGGAATTTTTTCCCCTGTTTTTCCGGTTAAGGTCAGCCCTTTTATGTCCGCAATATCTTCCCGAAACGGACGAGTGTACTTCACTTCGATTCCGTATTTTTCCCGACCTTCAATCGTCATAGCGATCACTTTTCCTCCTGTTCCGATTTCTACTAAATCAAGAGCATCCTTTTTGTTGATTCCGTACAGAGCGAGTTTCGCTTCGTCCAGATCAATGTTGAGATACTTCAGTCCAGAAGTTCGGATCGCTACGACTCCGGTTGCTCCCGGTACATTGAGCATGAGTTGTTCTACTTCAATTGCCAATTCTTCGAGCTTCTTTGCATCATCCCCAAATATTTTTATTCCCACTTGGGATCGAATTCCGGTTGATACCATATCGATCCGTCCGATGATCGGCTGAGTAAATCCGTTCCAGAGGTTTGGGATATTGATTTTAGCGTTCATTTCTCCGATTAATCGTTCTTTGGTCATCCCATCTCTCCACTCAGATTTTGGCTTTAAAGTGATGAAAGTTTCCAACATTGCCAGAGGAGCAGGATCGGTGGCTGTTTCTGCTCTACCCGCCTTTCCCACCACGGTTTCTACTTCTGGAATTTCTGAAAATATTCGGTTCGTTTCGATCAGTAATTCTCTCGCTTTTCGTTCAGACACATCCGGGACAGTCATCGGCATATACATGATTGCTCCCTCGTCCAGAGGTGGCATAAACTCTGATCCGATTTGTGTGCCTAGTCCGATGGTGAGACTTACTAAAATACCCATAATTATGAAGACCTTCTTTCTCGCTCCAAGTGTCTTTTTGAGCAGTGGCTCATACCAACTCTGTAATGTTAGCACCATTGGAATTTTGTGATCTTCTTTTAGTTCTCCTTTAAGCAGATACAGACAGAAGGTTGGTACAAAGAGTAGTGAAGCGACCAAAGCCCCCATCATCGCAAAGATGTTCGTAAAAGCGAGTGGTTGGAATAATTTCCCCTCCATGCCTTCCAGAGCAAAGATCGGAACAAAGGACACGCAGATGATTAAGATTGCAAAGACGATGGGAGAACCAACTTCTTTAGTCGAATTCAGGATAATCTTTAATCGTTCCTTAAAGGATAGATGATGGGCGTTCTCTTTGAGTAACCGCTGATAGGCATTCTCTGTCACGACAATGATACTGTCCACCATCGTCCCAATCGCAATCGCTATTCCTCCCAGACTCATGATATTAGACGGAATCTTGAACGTGTACATCGCCAGAAAGGTCATCAGCACTCCGAACACTAGAGCCACTCCGGTAATGATTGTTGCTCCTCGATGGAGCAAGAAGAGCCACAATACCACCGCTGTAATAATCAGCATTTGGAAAAGAATATCTCTCAATGTTCGTACTGAGTTTTTAATGAGTGTCGTTCGATCATAGAAAGGTTCGAGTGTGATCCCTTCCGGCAGGCTCTTTTCTACTTCTACAATTCGTGCTTTTACCGCATCGATCACTTCCAGAGTGTTTTCTCCATATCTCATCACAATGACTCCTCCCACTTTTTCTTCTTTCCCATCGGCAAGAATGCCTCGTCTAAATTCCCCCCCAATTCTTACTGTTCCGACATCGTTCAAGGTCAAAGGTGTTCCGTCTGCTCGTTTACCCAAAACAACTTTTCTGATTTCGTCTGTATCCTCAAAGAATCCTATTCCCTGAACCGCTATCTCTCGTTCTCCGTATTCGAGAACTTTCCCCGATACGTTGTTATTCGCCATCTTTACCGCTTGTACCACTTGAGCAAGTTTTACGCCCTGTTGATCCATTTTGATTGGATCGAGTACGACTTGGTAGGTTTTGACGTAGCCCCCCACAGAAGCTACTTCTGCTACGCCTGGTACAGATTGCAGAGCGTATCGCACTGTGAAGTCTTGAAGCGAACGAAGTTCAGTGAGCGAATGAGTGTCGCTTTCCAATGTGTACATGTAAATCTGTCCGACTCCGGTAGCATCCGGACCGAGGACGGGTTGCACTCCCACTGGCAATTGGTTTTTGATCACATTCAGTCGTTCCGTTACTCGATCTCTCGCAAAGTAGATGTCTGTACTGTCCTCGAAAATAACCGTTACCATAGATATTCCGAGCATAGAACTACTTCGCACCGCCTTTACATCCGGCAATCCCTGCATCCCCACTGTCAGGGGATAGGTAATCTGATCTTCGATATTCTTTGGTGTTTGCCCCGACCAGTTGGTCATGACGATGACTTGATTCTCAGAGAGATCTGGAATCGCATCTACCGGAGTCCGAAACAAAGACACAATACTGAGTCCCGTCAGGAGCAAAAATCCCACCAAGGTCAAAAATCGATTTTCTAAAAAGAATTTAATTAATTGGTTTATCATCTTTTACTTGGCGGAAGAGAGTTACGGATGGATTCGCTACAATCTGCGAATCCAGAGCGATGCTTCCAGTTACATCGCTATACTCTCCGTCCTCTGCCAGTATGTGTACTTCTTCCTTTGTGTACCCATCATCACCTTTTATAAACACAAAGTTCTGATTTCTTCGTTTCTTAATACTGTAGGACGGAATTTCATAGACCGGATTTTTCATATCCTGAATATGAACATAAACATTACTGTTGTGGGGAAGTACGATCTCCCCGTCTAATACCGCATGTACCATAGCGGTGTTAGCACTTCGATTGATCTGCGTACTCTTTCGATTGATAGTAGCCGAAAATGACTTATATTCTTGGAAAGGCAGGGTTACTTCGACCTTATCCTCCTCAGATATTGATCCGAGTAGTTCTTCCGGCACTCCAAATTCTACTTCCAGCCCAGCGACTTCTCCCAAAGCCGTATCTACTTCCATGACCTCAAAGAGTGCTTTGGAGGGCATTGCCATATGCCCCACATCAACAAACTTTGCCGAAATCTTTCCGCTAAATGGTGAGGTGATCTGTACATGTCCGTTTCTGACCAAAGCGTTCTGATAAGCCGCTTGTGCTACTTCCACTTTGTTGTAGGCAAGATCGATAGATTTATTGGCTTGTGATTCAGCAAGATCGAGTGATTTTTGTGCTGTATCCACGCCTACTTCCAGTTGATCTACAGAGAGTAATGTATCATCGATCATTTCTTGAGCATTGAGGATTTTTGTCTGCAATTCCTGAATTTCTTTCGTATGCAATTCGATAGTATCTGATTCGTGTCCTCGCCCTTCATCCGCATCCCGATAGAGGATTTCTGTTTCATTAAGAAATGCTTCTACTTGATCCAGGAATCCATAGAGTTCTTTCTGTTTTGCTTCTTCATTTAATTCGGAAAATCGTTCCTTTGCTCGATCAGTTTCTTCAAAGAGGTTAAATACTTTGCTTTCCTGAAGCTGATTGTTGAAGCTCCCTACAATACTATTTACAGAGCGAGTAGAATTACTGTCCCCGAAGAGCATCCATTCTACATTTCTCAGAGATTGAAGAGCAATCGTTTCTGCCTGATCATAGTTCTGTACGATTTGAGAACGAGTACTACCCCCACGTCCCACGAGATTATCGAGGGTCGTTTGGGTTTGAGAGAGTTTCTTTTCTGCCACTTCCACTGATTCTCCGGCAACTGCTTTGGCGTTTCTGAGTTCCTCCTGAGCGGTCAATAACTGTGCCTTCGCTTTAGCGATTTGACTTGCTCCTTCTCCCTCCACACCTGGAGGGAAAAGGTAGCCAATCGCTTGTCCGGCTTTTACGTTATCTCCTACATCCACGAGGATGTCTTTGATGATTCCCTCACGTCTTGGATGGATCATCGCAAAGTTATTCGAGCTGACTATTCCAATTAATTTCTGCGTAGAAAAGTTTTTGGAAATTTTCGGCTGAATGGTTTCGTAAATTTTTTCTTTTTTTACGAATGAGTTATTGGATTCTGAGGATTGGAAAGCAAAGGCATATATCGCAAATCCCACGACTATAGCGACGTAAATGCTCATCTCTACCTTTGAAACCGGCTTACTCGTAAAAAACTGTTTTATCGTTTTCATCGCTAAAAAAGTTATGGAATAAGTAGGTTTAGTGGTGGGAAGCCCCATCCATCATTGATCCATCTTCCATCATATGAGAGCCTCCACTGTGCTTCATGTGATCTTCGATGGACATGTTCATTCGGGCAGCAGCTTCTTTCTGCTCCTGAAATTCTTCCATACTCATACCATATTTTTTAGCCATATCAGCCTCGGTCATGGGCGTTGAGCCACAACCAACTAATAGTACTGCGAAAGTTAGAACGAAAGCGATAGATAGTAATTTTTTCATGATTTTAAATAAGATAAGGAAATACACCTCGAAAACGAGGCAAGGGGTAAAATGACCTTATCTTTCTAAATCACGAGTACGATACCTTGTTGAAACACAAGATGTGAATGCAACACGGCTAATTTATCTGGTGGATCAGGATCGGATATGCCTATAAGGACAACCTGTTCTTGACTAAAGAAATCTTCAAAAGCGATGATTACCGCATCGGCAACATCTTCTATATCGAAATCCGTATTGGCTGATATATAGTCCTGACTCCACGCATCTTCGGCAATTTCACAGGCATCACATCCTTCGGTTTCTGCAACGGTCTCATAATGACATGGTGGAACTTCCGCAAATGTCATTTCTGCTCCTATAGCTGTTCCCATAAAACCGAAGCAGAGCAGGAAGCCCAGCTTCAGAGAGAGGAGAGACAATGAGAGAGCCTTTTTCATTTTTTTAACACTATGCTTGTTAAAATTTTAGTCAAACTTTTTTCTAAAACCTCACTTTATTTCTAACTGTTTTTTAATCTCCTCTTTTTCATATCCACGTTTTAAGAGTTCTGCGATCAACTGAATTCTTTTTTCTTTAGACAACTCTAAATATAATTCTTTCTTGTTAGAAGTTTTAACTGCCCTATGTTCTCGTGAATCGACTAATACAATTCGTCTCCACATTCCTTCATCATAACCACGCAAAATCCCATTATAAGACTTTGGATTTTTGTAAGAACTGAGAAATAACTGCACCTCTCGCTCTGGAGCTTTTTCATAAAATCGGATGATCCGCTTCTTCTCTCCCCCAGAAACATCCTTCAACTTCTTACTCGCAATCTTTGGCAAGTTCCACTTAATCACAATCGCATCCCGAACTGGATTGGACTTCTCAGAATAAACTTCATCTTGCTTGGCTTTGTCTGCCAATTCCTTTGCCTTTGTAAAATCTCCCTGTGTAATCGCATGACGGATTTTCCCTCGAACAACGGATTGTTTGATCGTTTTTTCTTCTCGTTCTTCGTAGCCTTTGCTATTGCGTTCATAGGCTTCTTGCTCTCGACTTGGCACATAACCAATCCCTCGGATAATGGCTTCTTTTTTGGTGTATTTGATTGGAAGTCCGTTTTCATCAGTTAGCGGTCTAGCGGACTTGGATTGTACGCCGTATTCTTTGCCGTAGTATCCCTTGAATATATTCCCCAGAAAATCCGGAAGCAATTTAGAACTGGCTTCGATGTATCGTTCTTGTTTGAGTAAATCTTTTCCGGTTTTATATCTTTCAAATAAGCCTCCTACAGCTCCCATATATTTCGTAACTTTATTTGGATCATCCAAGACATTTTCAATTGTGAAAAGATCAATGGCAACTCTTCCCGACATATCTACGCCGTATTTGTGTGGAATACCTTTTCCAAGTGGTGTTGGTACTTTCTGATTGAGGTCTTCCTTGTCGCCTGTTATTTCTTTGTAGGCGGAGTTTATTGCGGAATAGAAAGGTAGAGCCGACACACCTCCAAAAAGAGTGGTGTATGCCATCATTCTTGTAAAAGCCGTGAAGTCTTTTTCTTTGGCATATCGAGAGAGTGTCCAGAGAAGAGATCGGATGTAGTGGGTAAAAACAAAGGCTACGCCTTTTGTCCCTCGTTCATATTCGGCTCGATGGTGTTTTCCGTAGCGGAAGTGGATATTGTCGGAGACGTTGAGAGCTTTCTGATTGAGTTTATCCCCTTTGAGTCGTTTATCGTTTTTGGCTAATATTCTTCGAGCCGCTAAAAATGCCGGAATACGATTGATATGTGTTTCTACAAAGGCGGTGGACTTGAACATGGCTTTACTAAAGTTTTTACTGATATGCCGGAAAAGCGGATTGTGTTTGAAGCCCATCAATTCGGCGGTCATTTCTCCGCCTAATCTTCCATGAGAAACGTAATAATCCACCGCCGCTAATTCGTCTGGAGGTACATTTTGTCTTCCCCAATCCGTCCAGGCTTTTATCAGTTCCTTTTCTGGTTCGTAGGCTCGTTTTAGTCCTTTGGAGAGCTTGGAGAGTTCTGATGTTCCTACGATGAAGTTTTGGGTTGTATTCGTAAGGAGAAAAGAAAGATCGTTCGCTAAATACCAGATATAGGCGTAGGACTTGAGTTTATTATTGATCGCCGGATCGGGATTTCCCAGATCATAGGCAATGGAGTCTCGCATCCACCGATAGAATTTCTTTTGTCTTCTCGGATCAGCCATTTGGAGAGCTTTGAAGTATTGCGGAGCGTTTTCCATTTTGGAGATGTAGCCGGAGAATCCGGCGAAGTATTCGGCTATGGATTTGGTAAGATGTTCTTTGTCGTATCCCTGTATATTAGAGCGTTTGATATAGTATCTTCCGAAGCCTTTTTCCTTGATCATGTCTCGTACGGAATCGAGCATTTTTTCTTTGATGTCTGTGGGGGCTTTGGCGTTGTCTATGAGTGTTTTGATATTATCAAAAGAGAAGCCTTGTTCTTGAAAGAAATCCGTATCCAAACTATCAAGCGTATCCAGTTCGTATTTGATTTTGGAATTGGAGGATTCGGTTTCTTTAGTGAGGCTTTCAAATTCTTTTCTGGCTTGTCGCTCCGTCTTGAAGTCATCCATAGAGATCGTATGCCAAGTACCATCAGGAGATTGTTCTTTTTTTCGGATGGCAAAGCGGTGTTTCCATCGGTGAGGAATGTACCCAATATGGGTACGAAGGAAGGTGTTGATTTCTACATCCTGCATCCCGACTTCCTTCATCTTTTTTACGAGCAAGTCTTGAGCGTAGTTGAAGCCTTTTCTGACGGCATAATAGCCTCCAATCTCTTTGGCGTTGAGATTGAATTTTTCTATGAGTTGATCTTTGTTATAGATGGTTCGCTCCATGTCTCCGTGTATGAAGGCTTCGTTTACTTTTTTGTGGCTTCTGGGTGGGAGTTCCATATACCTTTTGAGCTGATCGGAAAATATCATGTCCAGTTCTGCTTTCTGGAGACGGCGAGTTTCTGCGGCATCCTCGAAGGCTTTTGCGGCTCTGAAGTCTTCGCCTTTGAGGTGCAGATCGTGGGATTGGGCGAATAGGCGATCTATGAAGTTGATGTCTTTTTTGACCTTATCGAGGTGTTCTGGTGGTTGGTCTTTGGCGATATTTTTTACCACAAAATTCTCCAGACTTTCTTTGGTCTGGGATTGAAATTCGGTTCGAGCGGACTTGAGGTTCTTAATGGCTTTCGGTGCTTCAGCACTATCCTTGAACTCGTTTTCTTTGAGCCATTTTTCTTCTAATTCGCCGGAGTATGGTTCTTCCTTCGGCTTCGCTGTAAGTTTCTTATCTGTCCTCTTTGCTTTTAATCCTTGAGAGAAGAGATCAGGTTGTTTCCGGTCTTGAGGAAGGCTTTGAGGTTTTTCTTGAGGTCGGTCTTTGCTTTCTGTTTTTGCTCGGCGGTCAAATTCAGATCGTAGGGACTGGAGGCGGTGAGCTTTGGTGTCATCGAGTTGTATTCTAAGGTTATCGGCGAGATTAATCAACTCTAAAAGTTTTGGATCGGCATCAAAATTACGTTTGACGACTTCTTTCCAGAAGTCTTTTTGGGTTTTCCCTTCGAGGGATGAGAAATAAAGACTGCCTTCCATCTTTCCGCCTCCGATGGGAGTATTGATTGAGCCAAGATTGTTTCTCAGGGTTTTGAGGGTTGATTGGAGAGCTTTTTCGGTTTCTTCAAATTGCTTGAGCTTGGTTTGGATTTCTGGGTTGTTTTTGAGGGAGTGGGTGAAGAGTTCGTTGGTTTTTCTGGTCTTGGCACTGCGGAGTTTGGAGAGTTCTTTTTTGAGGTGTGTGTAATGAGAATCTTCCCCGATTTTCTTGAGGTTCTTTCTTCTGGTGCTTTTCTTTACGCCTTCAATCTTTTTTCTGCCGAGAAGAAGGGTTTGGATTTCTTTGAACTCGGTTTCCATTGCGTCGAGTTTGGTGGAGATTTCATCTACCTCTGAAAAGGTTTGTCGAAGGATTGGTAGATCGTCTTCTTGGATGTATTTGGCAATATTATCCGCTTGATCGAACGATTGAGCTTTCTGTTTGAGTTCGTCTAATGTGTTGGCAAATTCTGAGGCAGTGGATTGTTTCTGGAGAGCGGTTTCTGATTGCACCAGATAATCTTCAATGTCGGCTACTTTTCCGGTGGATTTGAGGTTGTTGAAGTGGGTTTGGAGTTTTTCTGGGGATACTTTCTTTTTTGGAGACTTGGTGTTCCATTCTTTTGTGAGATAGGTGAAGATGTCGGTTTCGTATTGGATTTGTTCTGGGGTTTTGATTGTTTCCGGTTCGTCTATTTTTGAGGTTTTCGACTTGCTCTTTGGCAGTTCCGTTTTTGGTTTTTCTTCTCTAAAGGGGAGCTTCTGAAATCCTGGATTCTTCGGTTCGTAATTTTCTTTCATTTCCTTCAACTTGGCTTTGTATTCTGGGTATTTGCGTACGAGATTATCAAAGGTCGTTCTGACATGTGGAGAGGCTTTTTGATAGGCTGCTACTCCTCCTTTGAATATTCCAAAGACTGTGGCCTCCATTGTGGCATCCAGGGCAAGTGTTTTGATAAATCGTTCTAAGTTTGGGTCGCCACTGGAAAATTCTTGCTCCATTGCCATATATCCACTTGATCCCATGATCGGTGGAAGTTCGGCGGTAAATTCTCCTTTTCGTAGGGCTTGAGCGTTCTTTTCGGCTAGTTTTATCTTTTTAAGGGTTTTTTCGGTTAAATCTCCTTTGCGATAGGCGGTTTCTAGTAAATTTGTAGCTCTCTTTTCAAACTGTTTTCTGCTCCATCCGGCTAATCCTCGTTCTGATACAATGGCTTTTACAATACCTAAAATAATACCTCTGTTCTCGTGGCTTAGTTTTTGTCCGGCGGTAGAACGAAGGTCTGCCATATTTAAATCTTCTTGATAATCTTCTGTATCGGTTTGTAGCTCTCTCAACTCATCGGCTAGTTCTTTGAACTCATCTATTCCGGTAACGTAGTGAAAAAAATCAGAAGTTAGCTCTGTGCCTTTGGCTAAAATATTTCTTCCAAACATAATCGTTTCTGTAACAGTATCGGCATTGGCTCGACTTTTGGCTTGATCGAGCAAGTTCTTTTCTTGTTGGGTAGCGAGATTCTTTATTACTCGTTCTGTGGCTAGATTTGGGTTGTGTTCAAGGAGGCGCAACATGCCAAAGTCTGAACTTGGAAGGGCTTTTTTTGATCGCTTTTCCCAATCGGGATATTTGCCTTTCATGTAGTCCTTCCATTTCAGAAGGTTGCTTTTTATTGCTTCGGATCGTTCATTTCTTATTTTATCAATGGAAAGGTTGTATTCGGCGTTTTGAGTGGCTTTGAGTTTTCTTCTTTTGGCTAACCAATCTGTAAATGGGTCGGTGTAGGGTAAGTGAGAAATCCCTTTCGTAAGGATATTTGGCTCTTCTATTTCCGTACTTCGATAACTTGAGGACAATCTTTCTTCTGGTGTTTTTTCTTTTTCCCTTGCGAGAGGATGTCTTTGTTCTTCTGGTGTCTGCCGGAGTTCAGTGGGAAGAAGGTAGCCGTACTTGTCTGGAAACATACGAGCCAGTTCTTCATCGGTGAATGATGGCGATTGTCCGTAATTTTTCATTGTCCTTATTGTAATTGTTTTTTTAAAAAGTTATACTTTTTATGGAAATCTCTTATATTTTGTATTATATTATTAATAAACCACTGCTAAAAATGGAAAATTTATTTTTAACAACAACTGCCGGAATCGTAATAACTTACCTCATACAATTTGCCAAAAAGCGTGGGGCTTCTCCCTATGGGGCTATGATTATTTTGGCGATTCTCTTGGGGGGGCTGTATTCAAGTTTTGAGTTCTTTGTAGATGAGAATACAAGGCTAAAAACCGAAGAATTTGTGATCTTCACTTTGGGGGTATCGAGCTTGATTTATGGCACTATCGTCAAAATCTATAAAAACCTAAAAAAAGATGAGCGAGAACAATAACGGCACAATGAACTTTGATAAATACTTTCAAGCGATAAGAATTGCTGTGAATATTGGGCTTTTGAGTTGGTTGGCTACGACAACACTCGATACAAGCCAGGAAGTAAAAGTTTTGACGGCTGTTTTGGAGCGAGTAGAAAATAAAGTGGAAAAAGGGTCTGATGATAGATATAGAAGTGCCGATGCGGTCAAAGACTTTGCGGAGCGAGATAAAAGGTTGGCTGAACATGAATCACGAATGGGAGATCACGAAAAGCGAATTTATCGTTTGGAGGTGGATTTAAAATAGGTTATTAGCAATGGATATGTTTTTTCTGAATATACTTGTTTTTCTTCTTTAGCTTTTTCCCCATAAAACCTTCAACGTCAAAATCCTTTGGAAGAACGTGCCACATGTTCACAAACTCCTTAACGGCTTCTTTTTTGTTTGTATAGCCGTTTGGAGCAATAGCGAGACAAACTAATTCGAGCTTTCCTTCATTGAAGAATCCGAATTTTATCACGTCCATATTGTCTGGGATATATTTGTTCATAGAATTTTCTTGATTCATAAAAGGTTTGCATGATTTGTTTTTGTTTTAATGGGATAATAATTAAACTCTATCATACGAAATGCCAGATAATGTCAATAGCGCAAGCTATTGATTTAATGAAAACTTAATGTAACTCGATGAATTTGGCTAAATTCTTTGAAGTAATACGTTGTGAGAGAATGAAAAAGCTGATTCTTTCACTTGCCGTCTTTATTTTCACTTTTAGTTCTGCTTCGGCTATGGAAGAGGGCTATTTAGTGAGTGATGATTTTTTTGATAGCTTTATTGGGGAGATGATATTCGTCCAGGATATTTCTTTTGAAGCTAAGATGGCTTTATTTATCGTGTTATTGGGATATGACATTGATATTAAGATTGAACAAACACATTGGGATGAGGCTTTTGATTGGTATTGTGCGAAGATAATGAAGGATAAAGATTGCATTAAGTCTTTGGGAGAGTAGAAGAATTGACTAAAAATTTTAAAACACTAGGTTTGTACGGCACTTTGATACAAGCTAGTTTTTTACGTTATGTAATTATTCCCTTTTTTTCGTCTTGATGAGGTTTTAATCTCAATAGAACTGTGTTAGTCCGCAAAAACGGAGCAACTTTTGCTCGTTTTTGATTCGGACTAACCGAAAGGGAGGTTTGTATCAAAGTGCAACGGCTCTAGTTGCTCCGTTTTTGTGATTGCGCTTAAAGCGTTTGACAAAGGTGGGGTGAAGGCTAAAGTGATCGTGCTACTCATTTTCTTATTACAACTACCTTTACTATGAAAACATAGGATAATATCTCTCAGTTTTGTTCGGTTATTCCGAATGTTCGCTTTAAGTGGCGGTTTCGAGGCAACTTCCTCGTACCATTGCTTAGAGCGAGCCGAGAGGTAAGTTGTAAGAAAATGGGTAGCTACGAGTTCTTAGAACCTGTTCATGATCTTTTTTGATCAA
Organism: uncultured Candidatus Peribacteria bacterium; assembly: GCA_964344165.1. Lineage (GTDB taxonomy): Bacteria > Patescibacteriota > Gracilibacteria > UBA4473 > UBA4473 > CAYFMH01. The sequence continues at coordinate 39,389 of CAYFMH010000007.1, forward strand.
TTACATTGTACAAAAAGTTAAATAAC
>CAYFMH010000008.1:0-38973 GCA_964344165.1 uncultured Candidatus Peribacteria bacterium
TCAGCTAAAATCCTTACACACTCGTTATAAACGACTTTCACAGAGTTTCCTTAAGCATCCCCAGAATTATGAATTAAGAATCATGAATCAAGAAAAAATAAAATCGTTTACAGATTTAAGTGCTTGGCAGGAAAGTCATAAATTAGTTTTACTAATCTATAAAATCACAAAGACTTTCCCAAAGGACGAACAATTCGGACTAACTAACCAAATGAGACGAGCAGCGATTTCTATTACTTCTAATTTAGCAGAAGGATTTAGTCGTCAATCATACAAAGAAAAACTTTATTTTTACTCTACCTCTCTTGGCTCTTTGACCGAACTCCAAAGTCAACTTCTTGTTGCAAAAGACATCAAATATTTTAAACTGGAAACATTTAAAAAAATCTCACAACAAACAATTGTTGCCCATAAATTAATTAGTGGCCTCATTAAAAGCACAAAGGAAAAAATCCATAATTCATAATTCGTGATTCATGATTCATGATACCTAATCTTTTATTACTAACTGGAAACGACTCCTTCCGTCTGTACGAACGGATGAAATTTTATAAAACCGCTTTTCGGGAGAAATACGCCGACGGAGAAATTGAAAACTTTGATAAAGAGCAGGATTTCAATCATCTGGAAAATACCGTTCTCACCCCCAATCTTTTTGGAGGACGACGATGTGTTTTTCTTGAGGAATTTTGGGATCCGGAAAAATTTGAGCAGGCCGAAAAGGCAGAATTTTTTGAAAAACTACCGGATTTTGCAGATTCCGTGACGGTTTTTGTGATTGAGCCAAGTTTGGACAAAAGGCTTAAATGGGCCAAGTTTCTGCTAAAAAAAGCCAAAGTAGAAACATTTGAACCGTTGGATGAATTTGGTCTGCTTCAGTGGATCGAAGGTTATGCCAAAAAACACGGCGGACATATCCAGCATCACAATGCCAAAATCCTCCTCAATCGCTGTGGAGAGAATTGCTGGAATCTGTCTCAAGAAATCCAAAAACTCGTCATCGGAGGCAACGGAGAAATCACAGAAGAACTCATAAAATCGCTAACGGTCCCTCATCCCAAGGCGATTATTTGGGATTTTCTCGCTCATCTCAGCCGAAAAAATATCAGTGGGGCTATCCGAAATTTTCGGATCCTTCTCTACGCGGGAGAGCCGATTCATCAGCTGCTGGCCATGGTCAATCGAGAGGTGCGAATTCATGCCCAAATCCGACACGCACTGGATCAGCATATCCCACAATCACAGATCGCCTCCGCAACCAAGTTACATCCTTTTGTGGTGCAAAAAACGATCCCCCTCACGCAAAATTTTTCGCAGCTGCAGATCAAAAAGATGTATGAGACACTTTTTTTGATTGATCAAAAGATGAAAACCGGCGGGATTTCGGTCAGTACGGATGATAATTCGGAGCTCGCACTCGCGATCGAGAAGTTTATCGTGGAGAGTTGTAGGAGTTAAACAGCTATTTTTTGTGCAACAGCATCAGATGTTTCATCAACAGATGTTTTCACTTTTCCTTTTTTCTCAGGATATAATATCTCCATAGTATCTGCATCTATAATTATAAAATCTTCTAAGTCTATGTGACTAGAAGTCGTTATCACTCCTTGGAAACTTTTTTCTGGTCCAGTAAGTCTTGGTTGAATATTGTATTGAGTTTTTTGAGGATTTCTTAAAATAGCAATACATCGATGTTCACTTTCTGGAATAAAATATTTCACCCCAATTGTTCCTGCTGTACACTTCAATGTAGGAATATATTCTGAAAAGTGAGCATTAAATCCATTTTTTAGTTTTTCGGGAAGATATTTTTTTGCAAAAGTTATAACCGGTAAAAATCCTTCTTCATATAAATCTTCTAACCAATCTAAATATTCATCCCTTCGTTCAATTAAAGTCATTCTATTTCCTTGTGATTTTAATTCTTCCTGTTTTTTCAATAACCTAGATTTCATTTTAGGATCAAATATAGTAAACTTTTTACTGTTAATATTTATAGCCATCAAAATGCCGCCTTCCACAACTGTTTCAATACGTTCTGGAAAGGCGATAATTTGAGCTTCACTTAATCTCTCTTCTTCAACGCCTTTTGTTTTTAAATTTTTTCTCATTGAACCTTTAAAAAATCCAGTCATTTTACCACAAAACAGTAAAAAAAGAAACCCTTTTTCATAAAAAAACATCTTGAAAAAAAATCCCCTCACTCTAAAATCCTACCTGCTAAAAAATTGAAAGTTTTTACAAAATCAGTTATCTGAATTTGCAAGGGCGCTCTTTTATTCGACTGAAAATAAAAAATATTCCAAAACTTTAAACTTTTCATTTTAAATTTTGAATTTGTAACTAAAGAATCATGATTTCCGTCAAAAACCTCCAAAAAAACTACGGTGAATTCGAAGCGCTCAAAGGGATCAACTTTGAGGTGAAAAAGGGAGAAATCCTCGCCCTCCTGGGGCCAAACGGAGCCGGAAAAACCACCACCATGAAGATCATGACGGGGTTTATGAATGCAGACAAAGGAAAAGTAGAACTCGACGGAGAAATTCTCACAGAAACATCCGTCCTCAGATTGCAAAACAAAATCGGATATCTCCCCGAAAACGCACCGCTCTACCCAGACCTCAACGTGTACGAACACCTCGAATTTACCGCAAAAGTGCACGGGATTCCAACAGATGAAAAAGAAAAAGCCATTCGACGGGTGGTCGGGACCTGTGGGCTAGAAGAAAAGCTCTTTTTCAATATCTCAGAGCTATCAAAAGGGTACAAACAGAGAGTAGGACTAGCACAAGCGCTGATCCACGATCCGGAAATCCTGATCCTGGACGAACCTACTACTGGCCTCGATCCAAACCAAATTATTGATATCAGAAACTTCATCAAATCCCTCCAAAAGGAAAAAACCATCATCCTCTCGACGCATATCATGCAGGAAGTAGAAGCCGTCGCAGACCGAGTCGTCGTGATCAATGAAGGCCAAGTCGTGGCCGAAGGAACACCTGATGAACTCATGCGAGGCCGAGAATCCACTCACAAAACAAAAGTCATGATCCGTGGATGCGCCATCACCGCCCAAAAATCAATTGAAAAAGTGGGAAACCTCGAAAATATCACCAAAGAATCCCATTCGACAGACATGGTGCTTTTCACGGTCTTTACCTCGGATGACAAAAGATCTGATATTGCTCGAGCTATCGTCGGCTCTGATCTAGAGCTCCTCGAGATGATCACCGAGCGCCAGAGTATGGAGGATGTGTTTCAGGAACTTACGAAGTAATTTTCAAGCTTTTAGCACTTAGCTATTAGCTTTTAGCTTTCAAAAATGAAATCTAATTATCAAAAACTACAAGTTTGGCAAAAAGCGATGCAGTTGTGCATCAAAATCTATTCTGTCACAAAAGATTTCCCAAAAGAAGAAGTCTTTGGCCTAACAAGCCAGATGAGAAGAAGTGCTGTCTCGATTCCCAGCAATATTGCTGAAGGAAAAGGAAGAGATTCCGACAAAAGTTTTATTCAATTTCTTTTAATTGCAAAAGGTTCTGGGGATGAACTTGAAACACAAGTTTTAATTGCAGAAGGATTAAAATATATTACCTCAGAAAAATCTGAAGAATTACAAAAAGACATCCAAGAAGTCTTAAAAATGATATCTAGTTTAATTACTACTTTAAAAAAATAGCTAAGTGCTAATCGCTAAAAGCTAATTGCTAACTTTAATTACTATGAATAAGTTTTCTGCCCTCGTCCAAAAAGAACTCCGAATTTACTTCAACTCACCAATTGCCTACATCTTTTTGATTGTTTTTCTGGCCTTCTCGAGCTGGTTCTTCTTCAAAGGATTTTTCTTGATCGGCCAGGTGCAGATGCACGGATTTTTTGGGATTTTACCCTGGGTTTTTCTCTTTCTGATCCCCGCACTCACCATGCGAAGCTGGTCCGAGGAATTTAAACAGGGCACTGTTGAGACGCTCCTTACTTCTTCGGCCTCGCTCCCGCAAGTTATCGGAGCGAAGGCTATGGCCGGACTGGTGTTTTTGATCATCGCTCTAGTCTTAACACTCCCCATCCCCCTCTCCATCAACTACCTGGGAAATCTCGACTGGGGGGTAACCATCGCTGGATACATCGGCGCCCTTTTTCTCGGCGGTGCTTATCTGGCTCTGGGGCTTTTTATCAGCGCACTGACCAATAATCAGATTGTCGCCTTTATTATCTCTATTTCGATCGCTTTTATGCTCTTTATCATGGGAGAGCCAATCGTTACTTTTGCACTTCCGGGAGGGCTCACGCCACTCCTAGAATTCATCGGGCTCGGATCCCACTACAACTCTATCGCTCGAGGTGTCCTCGACTCTCGAGATGTGATCTACTACGCCTCATTTATCTTCTTTTTTCTCTACCTCAATACCGAAGTTTTAAAGAAAAGAATCTGAATAATTCGTGATTCGTTCTTCGTTTTTCGTAATTTAAATTCCGCATTCCGAAATCCGAGTTCCGCAATTATTCATTACTCATTAATCATTATTCATTACAAAAAATGCTCCGTTCCCTCAACACCCTCATCGCCATCGCCGTCATCATCGGATTAAATCTGATTTCTTACCAATTTTTCTTCCGGGCGGACTTCACCGAAGGACAGGTCTATACACTCTCTGAAAGTTCTAAAAATATCGCTCGATCGCTCGAAGAAGAACTCATTGTGAAGGTTTTTGTTTCAAAAAATCTCCCCCCACAGGTGATCAAAATCCGGCAGGATCTCGAGGGATACCTCGATGAATATGAAGCTCTCGCCGATGGAAATATAAAGGTCGAATACATCGATCCGATCAAGGACAAAAGCGCTGAAATGATGGCGACTTTTCTCGGGGTGCCACCGGTACAATTACAGGTGCTCCAAAAAGACCAACGACAAACCGTCAAAGCCTACATCGGGCTCGCCGTAACCAAGGAAAAAGAAGAAATCGATGAATCCAACCAATTAGCCGCTCTCGACCGGTTTGAAAAACACGAATCCCTCCCTGTCCTCCAGAGTCTGCACAACTTCGAGTATGATTTCTCTGCAGCGATCAAAAAAGTCAGCAGCATGGAAGAAAAAACCATCGGATTCCTCACCGGACACTCAGAGCACGAGCTCATGGCACAAGAACAAAATTTCTTTCAACGACCGCCAGAAAGACAGGATTACAATCTGAGAAAAGCGCTGTCCAAAAATTATCAGATAAAAACGATTGATTTATCAGAAAAAGACGCTTCTCTGGACGAAATCGACACACTCATCGTAGGAGGGCCAAAAACCGCCATCCCCAACGCAGAAGTCGATAAAATCCAGGAATTTATAAGAAATGGAGGCAACGCCGTCCTTCTGATCGATCAAATCGATATTGATAAAAGGATGGCCGCCACTCAGCTGGACGAGACTTTTGTAAATCTCCTGGATGAATGGGGTATCTACGTCGACCAAGCGCTGATCAAGGATGCCGTCCACGAACACGCTTCTTTTGCGCAGGGCGCGTTCTTTTCTTTTACGCTGCCGTATCCATTTTGGGTGAAAGTAAAAAATATGAGCAAAGAAAACGCTATCACTTCCCAGCTTGAGTCTTTTGTACTTCCGTGGGTGAGTCCGCTCAAAGTAGAGCGAAAAGAAGGCGTAAACACGACCATTCTTGCGAGCACATCGCCTCATTTTGCGTTAGCAAAAACGGTGGTGGAAGTAGATGTCCCGGTAGAGGGAGAAGTGGAGGTAAATGAAGACGGCGAAGAAGTCCCAAAGACCAAAAAAGAGCTCCAAGAACGCCAAATCGACCTGAGTCCCAAGCAGGAATTTGGGATCATGAGGACCAAGAAAGAACCGCTTCCACTCGTGGTCATGGCGCATCGTGAGGGAGAGGGAAAAGTCGTGGTAGTGGGAGATTCTGACTTCGTAGCGGTGGACTTCACGGATCAATTTCCAGAGAACCGTACTTTCTTTTTGAATGTAATTGATGGGCTGACGCTGGGGGATGAGCTGATTTCTATTCGGTCAAAGGGAGTGACTGATCGTCCAATTGATAAAGTAACTGACACGCAAAAAACGGTTATCCGATGGGGAAATATCCTTGCCATGCCGATCCTGGTGGTGGCTTTTGGATTGGTTCGGAGAGGATTTCGAAATGCGAGAAAGAAGAAAATATAAAAAAAACACCCCAGGGTTCTGAGGTGCTTCTTTTTTACTTATAAAATCTTAAAACTATTCCCCCACTTCCATTAATTTCTTTTTCATGCTCTGAAAAAGAGCATCTTGCTGAGAATCCGTAAGTTCTGGTTGAATTTCTACATTTTCTTCAGCCATTGGATACTCTTCGTCCGGCGTAGCTTCAGCGGAGTCGGATTCCTCATCCGCTGGTACTTCCTCTGCAGGAGTTTCTTCAGAAGGAGTCTCTTCTTCCTTTGGAGCTTCCTCTTGTGAAGGTTCTTCAGCTACTGGTTCTTCTTGAACCGGAGCTTCTTCTTCCACTACAGGAGTTTCTTCAGCTGGTGCTTCTACTGGAGCTTCTGTTACTTCTTCTTGAACTGGTTCTTCTGAAACTTCTTCATGAGTTTTCTCTTCATGAACTGGTGCTTCGTGAGCAGTGTCTTCCTCATGAGCTGGTGTTTCTTCAGCTGCTTCCTCTTCGACGACTGTTTCTCCTTCTTCAGAAGCTTCTTCAGAGACTTCATCAGTCAATTCAGGAATTTCTATCTCAATTTCTTCGATAGAATCCATCACATCTTCTTCCATTTTTGAGACTTTTTCGTTAATCTCTTCGATCATTTCAAAGATGCTTTTCATCTGAGTAGAAACTATGTCCATTTGAGATTCTACGATTGATTCCGTAGATTTATTGGTTTCTTCGATGATAGAATTTGTAAATCCCATGATTTCTTTCATCATGTTATCCATTTTCAAATCCATTGATTTTCCTTGTTGTTCAAGGACATCAAATTTTGGTGCACTTTGTCGGAAAGCTTCTTCTTGCTTCCCAAAATCTAATCCCAGATAACTGGTAGATGTCACTCCAAGCGCTACCCCGACCACAAAAGAAAGTGCTACTTTTAGGCCAGTTGACTGATACCACTTTGAAGTTTCCGTTGCCGGTTCAGCATTTTTTGCCATGATTCAGTTGGGTTAAAAAATAATTGAATCAAGACATTATATCAGATTTTCAGATTAAAAACAAGGTTAAAATCGAAAAAACCCGCCTACGTTAGTTTAAAAACATACATTCAAACTTCGGCGGGCAGGCAAGAGGCAAATTACCGATTTTTTAGGAAAACAAAGGGAAACACAAAAACTGCCCGAAAAATCCGCCCCATCCGGCTCGGCTGTAAGATCAACCGCCACAACCACTCGAGCCCCAGACTGCGAAAAAACTTAGGCGCTCGTCGAAACTTCCCAGCCACAAAATCAAACGTCCCTCCTACCCCCATAGCTACCAGCACTGTCTCACATTTGGACAAATTACGATCAATCCAGAGTTCCTGCTTCGGACATCCATAGGCCAGGAAAAGAATATCTGGCTCAGCTTCATTTATGGTCTTCAAGACTTCCTCATCATCTGCCTCCAATGGTGATCCCGCTATCGCTCCGACTATCTCTAGATTCGGATATTTTTTGAGCAAATTTTCTTTTGTCTGTGCCGCCACCCCTTCTACTCCTCCCAATAAAAATATTTTCCGAAATTTGTAATTCGTAATTTGTAATTTGTCATTTAAAGCCTGGCAAACTTCCATAAAAAAGTCCGACCCACTCACCGTCTCGGGGAATGCATCCCACTTTGATTTTCGAATCGGTAAAAACAAAAGTTCGAGCACTGCCCGAAAATTAGACCAATTATTTTTTAAAACGGCTCCTGCCCACAATAAACTAACTGTGTCTGCTAAATTGAGCTCACAAGATTGTAAATATTTTTTCAAATCTGGATTTTTCTGAGCTTCAAGCAAAATTTCCGCGTTTGGAGTAGCAGTCCTTATTCCGCTCCCGTCTGCGCTTCTTCTCCCCTTATTAAGGGGAGACGTATTTGATTTATTAAGAACAGAGGGGTTGTGAGCACCTCCATCACAATACCTCAAAAACACCTCCACCGCAGCCTCGCGAGTGACCACATGTACCGGAACTTCTAATATTTCAATAGATTCCATTATTTTGAATTTTGCATTTTTAATTTTTAATCACTCGATAAAATCCTTTGATATTCAATATGCATCGTCTTCGCCATATCTTCCCACTTAAACCGCTGGCATTGGATCCGCCCTTTTTCGAGCAATTTTTTTCGTAAATCCTCATCAAAACTGATAGATTCCAACGCTCGACCAATAGAATTTACATTAGTCGGATCAAAATAAACCGCCGCATTGCCACACACCTCCGGCAACGAAGAAGTCTTGGAAACCGCTACCGGCACCTCACACTGCATGGCTTCAAGTGGCGGCAATCCAAACCCTTCATAAAAACTAGGAAAAACATACGCCACCGTATTGGAAATCAGGGTCGCCAAATCCCCTTTTGGAAAAAATCCGTGAAAATGCACCCGATCTGAAATCCCCAGCTCCTGAGCGAGTTTTGGCAGTTCGGTCTGATCAGCTGGGGTCGGCCCCGTGAGAACCAAATCCGTATTATTTTCTGGATATTTTTCGAGAAACTGAGCATAGCCTCGAAAAAGCCCTTCAAGATTTTTGTGCTCTCTCAGCACCCCAGTGTAGAGGAAATAATGTTCGGGCAGATGGTACGTCATCTGCAGCTTTTTAAATTTCTCTTTATTTTTAATAGGTTTAAAAGTCTGCGTCACCCCATTGTAGGCCACGGTGATTTTTTCTTTGGGGATTTTGAGGATCTCGATCATGTCTTTTTTGGTATTGGCCGAAACCGCAAAACAGTGAGCTGCTCGCCTAGTAACTGTATTGATTACTAGTCGGTAGGCCAGACGAGAAAAAATATCGGATTTCTTCTTCCCGGGATAAAAGTGCAGCGTCAGATCATGAATCGTCACCACAAAAGGCCGGTTATAAAAAATCGGCGCATTGAAATGCGGAAAAACCATCAGATCAAAGTCATACTTGTTCAATTGGCGCAAAAATCCCCACTGCTCGGCAAAAGAATAATGTGGCGCTTCGGTCTTCTCTTTTTTGAAGTTTTTTCCGGGCAACTCAAAAGCATCAAACGCTTCGGGCAACAAAAAAATTGTGTACTCGTTGTGCAGATCAAGCTTGGCCAAATGTTGAATTAATTCATACACATGCCGTCCGATCCCGGTCGCTTTTTCGTTAAAAAATCGAGCGTCTATTCCAATTTTTTTCATTTCTTGTTTTAAAATAGCTCATTAAACAGCAAAAACAATGTTGACAAAACTAAAATTATAAATATTCTGTTATCACAATCGTTCAAATGGAATTAACTGATACTTTTTCGCTGGACGCTGGTCAATTAGATTTTCCTGATTGTCCAAACCCAACAGCTGCAAGAGCAATGACCAAAAGCATATTGAATAGTATTAATCAAACTCCTCAGAAAGAAAGGACAAAAAGAATAAAAGCAATATTAAAAGACAAGAAAGGGTCTGTGGTAGCTGTAGAGAATTGTTTACGTGAACGTGGAGAATTTGATCTTCTTTATGCATATTGGGTTTTTACCTTTGATTCTGATGAAGACAGAACAAAAACAGCAAACCAAGTCGTAGATGCTGTTTTTGAAGTTCTAGAAAAATTACATAATTAAACCATACAACAGAAATTTAAATCAAAATTGTGGCCAATAACTAGAAATCATTTTGCGTCAAACGTTTGCATTATTTCTAGTTTTTTTTAGATTTATTAAGCTTTTTAGTAAGTTTCATAAGATGTCTCAATCTACTATTCCAACAACGTCTGTTCATTCTTTTTCCATTGCCGAATATACCCAAAAAATAGATCAAATCGAAGAAATGTTAGAAGAACTTAAAAAAGGATTGGCTCATTTTCAGCAGGCTCAAAAAAGCATAGAAAAAGGCGAATCAGATATTAAAAGCGGAAATATCACCACTTGTAAAAATGAACAAGAATTAGATAGTTTTTTTGATTCTCTTTAAAAACCATGTATGAAGCTATTTTTTCGGACGAATTTAAAAAGCAATTTAAAAAATTGAAAAAGAAAGATAAGAATCTATATGGTCGCCTAAAGAAAAAGATAAAAAACATCTTAACCGACCCATCTCATCAAAAACATCTGAAGAATATCCTAAAAGGCCAACAACGGATTCATCTAGGACCGTTTGTTTTGAGGTTTGAAACAAAAGAAAAAAAAGTTTATTTTATTGCCTTTGTCCACCATGACGATGCTTATTGATAGATTAAAAATTGCTCTCGTCACTGACTGGCTCACCAATCTCGGCGGGGCAGAAAAAGTAGTAAAAGCGGTTTCTGATATTTTTCCTGAGGCACCGATCTATACGACCGTAGTTAACCGAAAAAACATCGGTGACTTGGCTGGAAAAGATATTCGAACTTCTTGGCTCCAAAACATCCCGATTTTTAATAAAAAACATCAGCTCCTACTCCCAAAACTTCCCCACGCGATCGAAAGCCTCAATTTGAGCGAATACGATTTGGTGCTTTCTTTTTCTTCTTGCGTGGCAAAGAGCGTGATCACAAATGAAAAACAAACCCACATCTGCTACATCCACTCCCCGATGCGATACGCCTGGGAACCCGAGTTTGATGATCGGTTTAAGCGGATTCCAAAAGTTTTTAAGCCACTGACCAACCACATGCTTCGGAAACTCAGAGATTGGGACTGCAAAACATCAAATCGGCCAGATCTTTATATCGCCAACTCTACCACCACCCAGGGCCGGGTCAAAAAATACTACGGCCGAGACACAGAAGTCCTCTATCCTCCCGTGGAAGTAAAGAACTTTCAGATTGCAGACCACCAAGAAGATTATTATCTCTGTGTTGGCCGCATGGTTACCTACAAAAGGTTTGATCTGCTGGTAGAAACCTTCAAAAAATTGCCGAACAAAAACCTGGTCTTCATCGGCGATGGTCCAGAAAAAAAAGAACTCGAGCGATCAGCCAAAGGACATAAAAATATTGAATTCCGAGGCGAGGTCCCCTTCGCAGAACTAAAAAAAACACTCTCCCAGGCCAAAGCTTTTCTTCTCCCCCAAAAAGAAGATGCCGGGATCGTCCAACTCGAAGCCTTCGCTTCTGGGATCCCCGTGATCGGCTACCAGGACGGTGGCCTCTGCGATGTACTGGAGCTGAAGAAAAATGGTGTATTTTTTGAGGCTCAAAAACCAGAAAGCGTGATTGCTGCCATCGAAAAATTTGAAACCATGGACTGGGATCCAACCCAAATCCGCGCCACGGCTGAAAAATACGACACAAAAATTTTTCAGAAGAACTTTATTAGTATTATAAATAGATTTTTAAAGAATGATTAATGAGTAATGAATAATGACTAATAAAATTCCGCCATTGAAAATTGATAATTGAAAATTGAAAATTAATTTTTCATCTTTAATAACCCTTCTGTCCTATGAAAAATTTGTTCCCCGACGCCCAAAAAAAACTCGATGAGACCAAAAAACTTCTCGACAACCATAAAAAAGAAGCCCTCGCCCGACTCGAAGAATTCCGAGAACAAATCGGCCAAGAAATAGATAAAAAGCTGGATATTCTTTATAAAAAGAAAGATCTCACCAAAGAAGTAATTCGTCGGAAACTCGAGCTCAAAAAGTTTAAAATTGGATTTTTTCGACAGATTTTTCCTTTCAATTTTCGGTATTTATTAAGCATGCCTTTCATTTATGGGATGTTTTTACCACTCCTTCTTTTTGATCTATGCATAGAAATCTATCACCGGATTTGTTTTGCACTGTATGGAATTCCCTTTGTAAAAAGAAAAGATTATTTTCTCTACGACCGGAAACTTCTCGCCTACCTCAACTGGTTTGAAAAATTAAACTGCTACTACTGCAGTTATGCCAATGGACTCATGGCCTACGCTCGAGAGATCGCCGCCCGAACCGAGCGTTTTTGGTGTCCGATCAAGCATGCTCGAAGACTCAAAGATCCACACAGCCAATATCATTTATTTATTGATTATGCCGATGGAGAAATGTATCGCAAGAAACAAGATAAATTGCGATGTTTTAGCAAAAAAGATGGGAAAGCATAGAAATTTTCAAAAAAGATTTCATGAGGTAGGATTTGTTTATTTTGTGACGGGTAAAACAAAAGATGATTTTCCGTTTTTTCGAATAGATCCCAAAATAAATTTGGGACAGGTTTTTTGTGAATTGTGGATGGAAGAATTGAGTTCATGTAAAAACTTGAAGCAATTTGAATTGTATGCGTTTTGTCTGCCCGCCGAATCTTCTCGAGTACTCGGGATCGAGAGAAGGAGGGAGCGGACCATTTTCACATGGTTTTGAAACCGAGGAAAGAATTGTAAAAACATTTTTTGTCAAAGGGGTATGTTTTTGCTTGCTTTTTTTGTGTAAATCCGTACGTTTGGCCGTGCTTTTGAATTTTTATCATTTAATTTTTCAAGAAAATGGCTGGATCTCAGAAGGTACTCGTCACCGCGGTAGGATTAAAAAAACTGCAGGAAGAGTTGGATCATCTCAAAAATGTGGCTCGAAAAGAAGTGGCAAAAAGGTTGGCCGAAGCGATTTCTTATGGAGATCTTTCAGAAAATGCTGAGTACGATGAGGCCAAAAACCAACAAGCTTTTATTGAAGGACGGATTGTTGAGCTAGAAGAACAAATCAAAAATGCAGAAATTATTAAAGATTCAAAGACGCATACTGATACAATTCAGATTGGATCTACTGTAAAACTAGAAATTCCAAATGGAGAAAAACACGAATATACGATTGTAGGGACAACAGAAGCAGATCCGACAATGCATAAAATCTCAAATGAGTCTCCAGTGGGGATCGCAATTATTGGGAAAAAGGCGAAGGAAAAGGTGAAAGTGGAAGCTCCGGGGGGGAGTTTTGAGTATAAGATTTTGTCGGTAGCGTAAACATATTTTTTTCGGTTTTGTCGTTTGATCAGTTTCGCCAGCTGGAAGGTTGATAAAGGTGAAGTGGGATGTTTGGCGGGTGCGATTTTTTGAGGGCGAGTTTTTTTGTAAACAAAAAAATCTCGCCCCAACAAAAAATCGCAAAAATTTATCCTTGAATTGTTTTTTATTTTAAACCCAGTCTTTGAAGAAGTTTGACCAGAATTGATCGGCTTCTTTGTTTTTTTGTTCGTCTTTGAGCGCTCTTTCTGGATGAGGTTGGACGCCCCAGATGTTTTTATTAAACCGGACGAAATAAGGCATCCCTTCTGGACTGTGGGCCAGGATTTCTGCGTTTTTTGGGGGAGTTTCTACGTAGTTTTCATGATAAACTTCAGTGTGGATTTCTGTGCCGTCCGTAAGGATAAATTTTGACTGGCCTTTGATGAAGTCTTTGACCGGAGCGACCTTCCCTCCCATGACGTCGGTCAGGATTTGTAGGCCAAAGCAGATCCCAAAAAGCCGGGTTTGGTTATTTTTTCCAATGAAGTCTTGGAGAGCTCCTTTTAGAGTTTGGATCCAATCATGATCCTCATGGATACAAAAAGGGGATCCACTGAGAAAGATCGCGTCATAATTATTATCAAAATAATCTTTAAGTCGGTCTTCATTTACATCCTCTATGTGGAGGGTATCCCAAATAATTTCTTCCTCAAAAAATCGGTCCAGAGAATAAAGTTTTTCGTGAGCGTGTCCGCGATATTTTTTTCCACAGTTAAATCCCAGAGGATATTGAAATCCTTCCTTGGGGACGAGGTTTGAGACGAGGAGGAATTTTTTCATAATGCGCAGAAACACTGATTAAATCCCAGATTTCCCACCTTTGTTCCCGAGTACTCGGGATGGTGGACAGGCACTGATTTTACAGATTTATTTTGTGAAATAAATGCAAGTAGATGAGCCGCCAATAAAACAATCCTGTATTTAATCTTACTAAACTGGGGCGATTTTAATCACAATTGAATCATAAGATTTTTTGAAAAACAGAAAATACTTTTTCGAGATCTTTTTGGGTGGTATCTTGTCCAAAGGAGATTCGGATTCCTTTTTTGGCCTCTTCTTCCGTGTATCCCAAATTTTTAAGCACTCGAGATCCAGTGATGCTGCTACTGCTGCAGGCACTGCCCGCTGAAATTAAAACTCCCTCCAGATCACACTGCGAGACAAAAAGATCGGCCATCATTTCATCGAGTAAAAAATGGAAGATGTGCGGACAAAAATTATCAGTTGGCGTGGTGATTTTAAGGGTGGGGAAGTTTTTTTCGAAGTAATCACGCGTGAATTGGTGAAGAGATGTGAGATGAACTTTTAGTTTATCTTTGGTTCCTTCATGGATCTCTAGCGCTCGGGCCATCCCAGCGATGCCGCTGATATTTTCTGTCCCTCCACGGAGGCCGAACTCTTGGCTGCCTCGGAAGAGGGGCTCAAGGGGGGCGGATTCCTTTTTAATCAGAATTCCTGCCCCTTTTGGGCCGCCAAATTTTTCAGCGGAGATGGTGCAGAAGTCGGCTTTAAATTTTTTCAGCGAAATATCTTCTGTCACGATGGAGGCCGCGGTGTCTATGATGAGGAGCGGAGGATTTTCTAAACCGGATGTAGCTTTGCCGATTTGCTCTACCGGTTGGAGGATACCGAGTTCTGAGTTGCCGTGTTCGACAACGATGAGGATGGCATCGGAGAAGAAATCAGGCTCAAAAATTTCCGGAGCAAAAAATCCATCTTTTGTCACCGGGATTAGCTCAATTTGTGCATCAAAATTTTGTCTCAAAAACTCGGCTGATTCCCACATGGATTTGTGACAGAGGGGAGAGAGCCAGATTTTTCTTTTTTTGCCACTCGCGAGATAGCTCCCGATCATGGCCATATTTATGGCTTCCGTTGCTCCAGAGGTGAAGAGGACTTCATTTGTTTTACAACCAAAAATTTGGCTGCATTTGAACCGGGATTGATCGAGAATAGCTCGGGCGGCTCGTCCGTGCGCATGAGTAGCACTGGGGTTTCCGATGATGGCAGAAGTGTCCTGGATGGCTCTCTCAGCCTCTGGGCAGAGGGTGGTAGATGCGGCGTGGTCGAGGTAGGTGGCGGTCATTTATTTTTTTGTAGCCAAAAAATGGAAAAAGAGAAGAGAATATTGAACGCAAAATGTTTTGTATTTAAGGTAAAAGTCTGAATTTTTGAATATTTGATATTTTTTATTGCTTTCTGCTTGACAATCATTAAATTATGTGATATAAATTGCTTTGCTCTTTTACGTTTTCAAAAAAATAATCATAACGAAGAGCCATTTGGGCTCACGATGAGCTTTATTTTCTGCACAGAATAATGGAGTTCTCATATGGAGTTATCCCGACAAGTCGGGACGAGCCCAGGTTCCCTCTTCGTTATCTGATGGTTTTACCTTTGTTTATTGTTCGATAATGGTTTCGACCTTTTGTTTCTGATCACCTCGATCGGGAGCAAACATTTCGAAACTGTTATCTAAAAACCCCAAACTAGAGGAGGACATCATGTCCGCAACCAAGACCATCGTCGCCCTCATCGCCATCACCGCCGGTTCGGCGTCCGCTGATTCGGAAACGTTGCCCCTGCAAGAATTGTCCCTGCAAGAAGATTCAGCTCGGGAAGCCCGGGAAGCCGCCCGGGAAGTCTTTGAAGCCCATAAAGCCGCCTGGGAAGCTGTAGCGATACGGATGGAATGCACGTTATCGGATATCGACAGCTTTTCGCCGACGGGCTGTCTAGAACGACCCTCCCCCTATGTCTCCTACACGAAGGATGGCCAGATCGACGAGATCTACATTCCCGAGCATTTCTCCGATCAGGAGGAAGCGGACTTCCATCGTGCTGCCGAGAAGGGTAGCAAGATCTACGTCCGACTTGGTGATCGGTCAGACCATCTGGATGCGCTTATCGATGCGCAAGTCAGGTCGGTGCAAACCACGCCTTCAACTAAAATCTGCCGCGAGGATACTTTTGGAGGTGATCCGAGGTTGAGTTGTCTGTCCAACCGCTAGGGGGCCACTCCATGAAAATCGCCCCGCACCATCCGGTGCGGGGCGGCGACTTCTTTTTGCTAAAAAACAATTGATTCTTAAAAATACTGCCTATAAATCTCCGGATATTTGGTTTTGATCCGGGTTTTTAAGATTTCATAGCTGTCATCGATTGCATCTACCTTTGGCAAAAGTTGTATAGCAAACTTTTTTTTGGCCGCTTTCTTCTTGGCCTCCAATTTTGCCACTGTTTCTTCATACTTTGCGGCTCTTTTTTTGAGCGTCTTCATCGAAATAGTATTGAGTAAGCCGTTGATTTTTTTGAAAATGTCGGGACGCGCGGCCAAGAGTTCTAACATTTTGTTGAGTTTGGGTTCCTTTTTGGTCCAAACCTGTAGTACAGAACGTTTTTTCATAAGAAAAAGGTTAAGAATTAATCATAATCCTGACACAAATGATTAAGGATTAAGTGTTATTCTAGCATGTTTTGCCAATTATTACAAACAAAAGTCGTTTATAAATAGTTCTTTGGATCTCCAAACAAGACAAAAATCATCACTCCGAAGCTCGACATTGAAGAATTTTTTAAGACATAATGTCAATACGCCGCATAAATAAGCCATCGCTCAATATGATAAAAAAAGTTATGTCTGACGTTGATTTTTTTATATTTTGGGTGACTTGAGTCATGTTTTTTATAAAAAAATCAACCCGCAACATTGATGGATCAATATTTTACATACCCTTGGTCACAGGAAATATGCTTTTGGTTATTCGAAACGTTGGAGAAGGCATCGAAAATGAAAAATGAGCAGTACTTTTTGAAAAAAGTTTTTGTGGTTTGCTTTTTTAAAGCAAAGAAAGTAGAAGTAAAGTAAAATCAGCGTTCACCGGAAATGGAAAGGCAAGCAAACAGGAGATGCAAAAAATGGCCCAGATGACATTTCAGCTGGATCAGACGCCGAAGCTCGATGATGCGGCGGATGCGATTGCGGTGGGGTTTTGGGCAGGACAAAATCAATCTTCAATTATCAATTAGGAATTATCAATTGTGGGTTGCTCTTTTTTGATAAATTCAATAAAAGATTCCTACATGTGGCAATCATTTATTCAGCTTTTTTATTTTCCTTCAGACATTGCCGCGGCATTTCGGGGAGACCCAGCGCTTCGGGGTAAGGTATTTGGATTTATCGAAGTACTCATGTATCAGGGAGTTTGGGCGATATTTTTTCATCGAGTGGCTCATTTTCTTTCGGCATTTTATATCCCCATCATTCCACGGCTGATTTCTCAGGTGAGCCGATTTTTGACCGGGATTGAGATTCATCCAGGGGCGCGGATTGGACCAGGATTTTTTATCGATCATGGGATGGGGGTTGTGATCGGAGAGACGGCCGAGATTGGAAAAAACGCCCTGATCTACCATCAAGTGACGCTCGGAGGGACCAGTCTCAAAGCTGAAAAACGTCATCCCACCCTGGGCAATAATGTACTAATTGGAGCTGGGGCAAAGCTTTTTGGCCCCATAAAAATTGGCAACAACTCTCAGATCGGAGGAAGCTCTGTGGTAACCAAAAATGTCCCAGCTAATTGTGTCGTCGTGGGGAATCCCGGGCGAATTATCAAACGAAATGGGAAAAAAATAGTGACCGAAGAACTCGATCAGGTAAATCTTCCAGATCCAATCCTCGAAGAACTCAAAAAGATTGAAGAACGGTTAATTCAACAGTATCATCATCAAAGCCCAAGAAAGTAGTTTTTTGATTAATATGGAAAAATCGACAAATCTTGCTGAAATATCTGAAAAAAAAGAGAGTAGAATTCCAGATGTCTTCATTCTTCCTGACGAATGGCGTGATGAATCTTTTGATTTAGATCCAACAAGAAGTTATGGAGTAAAAGAAGTTGTCGAAGTGTCAGGGATTTCTACTTTTGGGGCCAGAGAAATGGTGATAAAAGTTCTGGAACAAGAAGGGAATATTCCTGCTTTTGGTCTTCAAGGAGAAATGCGGATGGCAATCCCGACAAATCTTCGGAGCGGTAAAAATAATATTCATGTAGGGAAAATTAAAATTACCGAACATATATTGGCAGCAGTTCCAAGTCTCGGCTTAAGAGCTGATTTTGATCTTTCTGAAAGTAGTTTTCCTTCTTTTGATCAAGGGATTTTTACTTTATTAGAGGCTATTCGACCACATTTGGTAGACCAAGGAGAATCAAAGTTTGTTACTGTAAAAGAGCCTTTTATGGTTAATTTTGGTTCTGGTTATTTTATAATTGAACCAGACGAAGGAGAACATAAACTTATTGTAGATCATCAATTTTCTCACTCCAAAAATGTTTTAGGAAATCAGCGTGCAATAGTAGAAATTTCGCCAGAAGTTTTTGCTTATATTGCTTCTGCTAGAACAATTGCCTATGGAATACGTACAAGAATTGGGAAGTTTATAAAAGGATTAGGAGGGGAAAGGTTGCCTCTTTTGAATTTAGGATTTGAAAATGTAGTGTTTGTTGATAAAAATGAGATTGTAAATCCAAATCTGAAGTTTGAAGCAGGAGAAACAAATTGGGAGCCACTTATGCATGAAATTATTGATAAGTTAGCAATTTTTGGATTAGTTCCTGGTCGATTTGTTGGTCGTGTTACAACTTTTCGGACTAACCACGCTAGAGATTTAGATGTAGCGAAGGTTTTACTGGAAAAAATAAAAACTTAATAAGGTTATAATGAAAAAAGGAAATATTCTAGAACTTGAAATCACGGATCTCGCTTTTGGAGGCAAAGGGTTGGCCAAAAAAGAGGGGGTGGTGATTTTCATCGATGGCACGTTGCCGGGACAAACCGTAAAAGTAAAAATAACGCAGAAAAAAAGGAATTATCTGGAGGGAAAATTACTCGAAGTTTTGTCTCGTTCTGATCTGGAAGTGGAAAATCCGTATCAAGAAATCCCTGGAGCTCCGTGGGCAAAATTACCAGTAGCAAAGCAGATGGAGTTCAAAAAATCCCAGGTTTTTGAGCTATTTAAAAAGTTTGCTGAGGTTGATCTGATAGAGAAAGCTGAGGATGTGGATTCAAAAACGGAAGATAGTTGCGTAACGTATGATTTCAAATCCCCCTTTAATTCCCCCTTTTCTAAAGGGGGAGTAATATTTGACGAGGCGATTCTCTCTCCTGAGGCCTGGAACTACCGAAACAAGATGGAGTTTTCTTTTGGATGTACAAATGAAACTCAGTTAACCCCCGAGATATCTCAGGGGTTAACTGGAAGTACTACTAAAAAAATTTGGCAACACACCGGATTTGGTCTGGGATCGAAGAAGCGTGGCCAATTTTTTCTGGTAGAAAATTTGGAGCACCCATCTGGAATTTTTGATGCAGCATTTGAATCTTTTTTGCCTGTGATTCGAGATTTTTGTGAACACACAGGATTACCGGTGTACAACCAGCGGACGGGAGAAGGATTTTTTCGGCACTTGGTGGTACGAAAGAGCTTTTTTCAGGATCAATTTTTGGTGAATTTGGTAACGACATCATTTCCTTCGAAGGAAGGCGAGATGGCGTCATCTCGCCTTCCGGGGTGGAGCAATGATTTTGTGAAATTATTAACGGATAAGTTTGGAAATAAAATTGGAGGTATTTTTTGGACGAAAAATGATGATGAGGGAGACACGGCACAGAACTTTGAAGATCGACGATGTTTGTACGGAGCAGAAAAATTAATCGAAAAAATTAATAATTTGGAGTTTGAAATTTCGATTGATTCCTTCTTTCAGACCAATCCAGCGGCGGCAGGGAAGTTGTATGAAAAAGTGGTCAAATATGCAGAAATTCCTGCTGGTGGACTTGCATTAGATTTATACTGTGGAACGGGGACGATCGGTCAGATTTTGGGCAAAAATTTTTCAGATTCTCGCATTATTGGGGTGGAGATAGTGGAGGTGGCAGTTTCTGATGCACAAGAAAATGCCAGAAGAAATAATCTCAAAAATGTAGAGTTTTTTTGTGAGGATGTGCGGCGATTTCTGAAATTTCATCCAGAGTTTATCGGAAAGATTGATTTGGTTGTCTTAGACCCCCCTCGTTCTGGTCTTTCTCCCAAGGCACTCCAGCGAGCGATTGATTTGGGGACAAAAAAAATTATCTACCTCTCCTGCAATCCGGCCACGATGGCGCGAGATACCAAGGTAATTTCTGACCAAAATTACACGCTTAAAAAACTGTCTGTAGTGGATCAGTTTCCACATACCTCGCACGTGGAGTGTGTGGGGGTGTTTGAGAAAGTTTAGTCTTTTAAAACAGCAATAGCATTACTTTTGTCACCAGTTGCTCGGTCCTGGGCAGAGAGAAATACTCGATTTTGAGGATCTAGCCAGAACCGGGTTTGTCCTCCATATATCCTTTTTAGCTCCTCTTGTGTAAATATTTGTAATCCATCAATTCCGAATTCCGGGGCCTTTTTTTCTGCTGTTAGTTTTTCGTATTCTTTTTCACAGATTTCTAAAATTCGGGGAAAATATTCAAAGCTTCTAGAGATTATTCCTTCTGCATCAAGCCTGTTCCGGACTTGAACAGAAAACTCAGCGAAATCATCTTTGTGACTCATTTTTTTTGCGTCCATAAAGTCGTAAATTATCTGATCAAGAAATCCTAAGTGAGATCTTTCAATTACTTGTTTTGCTTTTTTTTTAGTTCTTTTTGTTACTTTTCTTATTCCTCCTCTTAATTCCTTAAGAATTTCTGTTCCTTCCTCAAAAATGATACTTTCTTCTGGGATGACTAATCCATCTTTTTTAGTATTTTTTAAGATTTCGTTTCCTATAAATCGAGCTAATTGAAATTCAAATTCACTTATTTCTGTTAAGTCATAATCCCCGTCAGCTGGGTCTGGAGCTAAGAAAAATTGTATTGATGAATCTAAAAGTTTTTTGGCTTCTGGATTTTTTTGAGTAATTTCCACTCGAAAGAGGGCATTGATATTTGTAGGTTCGAAGTACTTTTCTGGAAAATTTTCGAAAAGAATTTTTTCAAGGATAGTGATAGGAAGATCGGAATTGAGAACATTCCAAAAAAATTGAGATTTATATCTGAGAGAGGGGAAAATTCTTTCAATTTTTATTTGTATTTTTGAGAAGAAATGCCTGAGTGCACCTCTCATAACAATCTCATAAAAAATCCTAGAGACTTGATCTCTCTCTAATTCTTTCTCTGGTTTTTTTGGTAATAATCGGTTTATTTCGCTATTTATTTCAGATATAAACCTCTGGTATCGTGAACCTATTCTTGTCCAACCAATTTTTTTAGCTAAACCTGTAATCGACAATTCGATCATCTCATTTTTCATAGCCTCAAATTCGGGGCTACTTTTTTTTACGTAAGGTTCTGCCAATTCAAAAAAATCAGTTGCCATTATTCTTTTAAAATACAGGTAATTATACCAAACTTTTTATATTTTGGCAAAATTGTTTGTGATATGCTTTATCGTTTCAAAAAAGATCGAAGGAAGCCGCCAACCAGATCCCAAAATTTTTCTCCGGCCATGTCTTTGAGGTAGCCTCGATCTCCGTTATCCTTTTTGGCATTACAAGTTGCTTCTGCATCCCCCCATTTGGGGACTGGATTGAAGAGCGCCGTACTGAGATTTCTTGGATTTGAAGGGTGATAGTGACAATTATCGGGGATTGGGGCAGTGGTCTCACATTTTCCCAGAGTTGCTCCAGAATATTTCACGATATCTTTTGGTTCGATCGTTCGAGTCTGTGAAGAATCTCCAGAGTCGTCACAGATAGTTATTTTTTCTGGGGCCGGACAGGAGGGGCCGCTTGGGATTTTTGGAGCCGCTGGTCGAAATCCTTCATCATCGTCTTTTGGAGAAGAAGGAAAAAGTCGATCTTTTGCGTCTTTTAGTTTGTCCCCCAAACTCGTTGGAGTCTTGTCTTTTGGATTCCCAGATTTTTTTGGTGGGGGAGGGCCTGGCGGAAGATTTTTTATTTCTTTGTATTTGGGTTCTTTTGGTTTTGGGGCCGGAGGGAGAGGTGGTTTTGGTTTCTCAGTCACGCAGGCTCCCCGAGTGTCCCCATGGTCGAGATGTCCAGACAGGGCTGATTCAGGAATGGTAATTGTTTTTGATTTTTCACCTTCTTTGTGGCAGATCTGGATCTTTTTTTCTATCTTGTTCCCGGTACAAGTTCCATCGACATAGTTATTAAAAACCCGCACGGCGTTCCGAGTATAGAGTCTCATTCCTGGACCAGAGTTGGTGGAATCGTTTTTTTCGACGGCAATTCCTCCACAGATTTCATCTGGACTAGCATCGGCTGGTAGCGTAATCGTAAAAGGAAGAACCCTTTTTTCTCCTGGGCCAAGCAATACTTTGTCTTGTGGGAATTTAATCCAGGCCCCCATTTCTTCCATTTTTTCAGAATCTTGCTTCAGATGAAACCCACCTCCATCGGCCGGGAACCAATCGGTAGGATATACATATGCCATCCATTCTTCTTTTGTCGTGTTTGAGATGATGATCGTGTCATTGTAGGTTTCGCCTGGCTTGAGCGTATACATGAACCAGCTATTGAAACGGCTATCAAGCGGATTTTCTGGTTTTCCTCCGACACCAGCTCCGACTTTGGAATCCGAAAAAACTTCTGGGGAAAATAAAAAAGAAGTAAGTACAAGTCCGAGTCCTAAAAACAGTGTTTTTAATTTCATTTTTTTAAGTTGCCTCTATTTTAAAATAAGTTTCACAAAAAAAGAAAGTTTTTCGGAAATTTTGCTGGATTATTTTTTAAAAATCTGCTAATTATGAATGGGCAATGAATAATGATGAATGAGTAGTAGAATTTCATATTTCATTTGTAATTACTAACTGTTCCTTGATTCATAATTCAGCTTTTACTCTATCCCTAAAATTTAAATAATGTGCGGAATTATTGGAGTTTCAAAAACGAAAGGGGATGCAGCACTTGAAGTGTATGACGGACTTCTTACACTCCAGCATCGTGGGCAGGATTCAGCTGGATTGGTTGCTTTTGATGGAGCGCATTTTCATGGCAGAAAAGCAAACGGACTTGTAAAAGATGTCTTTCAACAAAAGCATATGGACTTCCTAAAAGGAACCGCCGCACTAGGACATGTGCGATATCCAACAGCGGGGACGCTGGATGCCGCAGAAGCACAGCCGTTTTTTGTGAATGCTCCATTTGGGATTTATTTAGTTCATAATGGAAATTTAACAAACACAGAGGTTCTACGAGAAAAAATTCAGAGCAAATATTATCGCCATCTAAAAACCGGGTCTGATTCAGAAGTACTTCTTAATATTTTGGCCGATCAGCTCTACCAGGTGATGAAAGCGCAGCCTGATATGGACTTTCAAAAAGTTCTTTTTCAGGCCACAGAAAGAGTGATGAAGGAGGTAAACGGGGCGTATTCAGTGATTACTATCATTGATAAAATCGGACTTTTTGCCTTTCGAGACCCAGCGGGGATTCGACCTTTAGTCTTAGGGAAAAAAACCACCACGCTTGGCAACGAATGGATGTTTGCTTCAGAAGATGTGGCGGTCAAAGCGCTTGGTTATGAAGTAGTAAGAGATGTCCGCCCAGGAGAAGGGGTATTGATCACTCCAAATGGGGAAATAATTTCAGAAAACTGTGCTAAAAATAAACTTTCTCCTTGTATCTTTGAGTACGTCTACCTGGCCCGTCCAGATTCCATGCTGGATGGAATCTCGGTGTACAAAGCCCAACTCCGAATGGGAAGTTTGCTCGCAAACCAGATTAAAAAATCAAAATTAGAAATCGATTCAGTTATCCCGGTACCAGATTCGGCTCGTCCTGTGGCTCTCGAGATCGCGCAAAAATTAGGCATCAAATATCGAGAAGGCCTGATAAAAAATCGCTACGTGGGACGGACCTTCATCATGCCAGGGAACGAAATGCGACAAAAATCAATTCGCCGCAAGCTCAACCCCATCGAACTAGAATTCCAAAATCGGAATGTGCTACTCGTCGATGATTCGATCGTTCGTGGAAACACGATGAAACGAATCGTTGAAGTGTGTCGAGAAGCTGGGGCCAAAAAGGTTTTTGTGGCTAGTGCCGCTCCGCCAATCATCAATCCTTGTGTCTATGGGGTAGACATGCCCACTCGAAAAGAATTAATTGGGTCCGGTCTTGATATTGAAGAAATCAAAAAAGTACTGAAAGCCGATGAGTTGTTTTATCAGACCGTAGAAGATCTTGTCGAATCTGTGAAATTTGAAAAAGCAGCCGCCAAAGACTTTTGTACAGGGTGCTTTGATGGGAAGTATGTGACAGAGGAAGTGACCGAAGAACTGCTCCAAAAAGTAGAATTTGAAGGCAGAGGAGCAAAAAAGCCACCGGTGGAAGAGCTACCGCTCATTGCGGTTTAGTAGGTTTGAAAAAACTATTTAATTGGAATTTCACTAAGAGCACTAGCAACTTCTTCTCCTGGGACTCCGTCAAATTTCAATCCTCTTGCTTTTTGGAGCCGAAATGTGGCAGCAGTCGTATGAGAAATAGCTCCTACTTCTTCCAATCTATCAAGTGTTTTTGGTTCTTTTAATGATCCAAGTCCGGTGATTGTAATTTTTTCATCTTCAGGAGTAGCATCAAAACAGTGTAAATACTCATAGCGTGGACAAAAACTTATGGTTTTGTAATTCGTAATCTCCCAAAGCTTATAACCTTCATAAACTCCATCTACCCTATCATTGAAATAGCCTAATTCTCTCAAAAGTAATTGAGTACCAGCTATAAATGTCCGATCTCTGGAAAGATCCCAAGTATAATCAGTTTCTCCATAACTTCCTTTAGAAGGGTTTTGTTTTGTTGCCGCAACTCTTTCTAGGATCCTTGCTTTTAAAACATCTACAGTAATGACTCCGGGACCTTTTTGTGGACATCCTACTAATTCTTTTGTTTTTCCTGAGATAGAATCACAATCTATAGTGGGAGAAGGATAAGCATTTTTTATTTCAGCAGCATTTGCTGGAGAGACGATGAGCATCACTGCTGCAGCGATTACGCTGGAAGGCGGGATTTTTTCAACAAGCTTTCTCATTTTTAAAAATTAAACAATTATGTATCAAGTTTTTAAATTTTTACTCCAAAAAGGGCCTCAAAAACCTCTGGACCAATTATCCCATCAAAAGTTAATCCTTTTTCTTTTTGAAACCTAAAAGCAGCCACCATTGTATTAGAGATAATTCCTAGTTTTCCCAGTGAATCCAAAAGTTGAGGATCGTCTTTTAGTTGTTTGAAACTTGTAATTGTAATTGTTCTTTTCAATGTTCCTCCTTCAGGGACATGGGGATTATAGGCGTATTGAGCAACTTCTCCATTATCAGTTTGATAAACATCAAAGATGGCGGGTTCTTGTGGAGTGGCACTTTTTATGATCATAAGATTAGAATATTGTTCGGGATTACTATCTAATCCATTTATTTCTTCGTCAAAATATCCGAGATCTTTTAAACGTTTTTGGACGCTCCTTATAAGAAATGGATTCCCCCTGAGGCAGTGGATTTTTTTATCAATGGTATATTGGGTTCCCCATCTTTCATGTTGTTGTTTACAGAATGCATCCACTTTTTTTGCAGTTTCTGAAATTTCTCTTTTTAAAGCCTCAGGGACAAGGGGAATTCCTTCTGCTGCGACAGGAGAAACCAAAAGCATTATGGCAGTTGCAATTGCACTAAAAGAATTGATTCTTTCAATCCCATTTCTCATTTTTTAAAAATTAAAAAATATTTTCAAAACCTGTGTATCAAATTTTAAAATTTTGTCAAATAAAAATTTATTCCAAGATGTGTCAAAATATTTTATGATCTATTTTTTAAAATTTCCCAAAAAATTTCCTCCATCCCTGCGATCCCCTCTACTCGGATCAATTATTCCTCCTTACTGCTTCAATCCCGAGTACTCGGGGCGGCCGACAGGGGACGTTTGAAACAGCCTTTTTTTAATGAAGGTTGTTAATTTTCAAGGATTTTTCCCAACTCCTGCTTGAACGTCTCCACATCTTTAAACTGTCGATAGACTGAAGCAAATCGGATGTAGGCGATCTCATCGAGGTCCTTGAGCATGGCCATCACGTCCTCTCCGATTTGTGCGGAGGAAACAATCTTTTCTTTTCCCCATTTTTCTTCGAGCGCGGAGATGTTTTCTCTTAGTTCTTCGATAGAGATAGGTCTTTTTCCACAAGAAATCAAAATTCCATTTTCTAACTTTGCCCGATCGTAGGGTTCGGCGAGACCATCTTTTTTTTCTACCATGAGATTGGTCGTCTGTGCTCGCTCGAAGGTCGTGAAACGAAACTCACATTTCTCACATTCTCTTCTCCTACGGATAGATCCTCCTGTGTCAGAGACACGAGAGTCCACCACGCGAGTGCTGTCATAACCGCAGCTAGGGCAATTCATGGGTTTAGAGCTTAGTTATTAGAGCTTCGGCCTTCGTTTTTTATAACTATAGTTACAAACTTCAGTCTTCGTTCCCGAGTACTCGGGACAGACAGGTCGGCCGACATGTAGAATTTAGATTTTTAAAATCAGTGTAATCTGTGAAATCAGTTTAATCAGCGTTTTTGTTCTTCTTCCTCAAAATCAATATCGATTCCTCCAGAATCGTCCAGTATTTTTTCGATATCTACGTCGGTGCCGCCATCGACTGAGTGGCCGTGGTGCCTTCTTTGGGCTTTTTCTGTCGTAGGGGGCTGCGTAGGAGTAGGAGCAGGGAATTTAATATCATCCCCTTCGGAGTCCATTTCTAGGTCGCTGATTTTGATATCTCGTTCGGGTTGGCCGTCTTTTTTGACATGCGTGAGGACGATCTGGGAGAGGAGTCCTTTGAGCGCTGATTCTTCTGTAAAGTTTTTTTCATCAATAGCTTTTTCTTTATAGTTTTCGATAATTCGAGCGGTTCGATTTGGTCGATTGATATTGTGGACTTCAGTGATATCACCTCCCACCTTCACAAACTGCATCGTTCCGAAGTTGTTGAGGAAGGCCTTGAATCCAATTTTTTCTACTCCGATCTGATCCAGATCAAAGTAATCAATTCGATGGTATCGTCGCTCAAAAAACTTTGGCCAATCGACAAAGACCACACCGATGTCTGTCATGATAATTCCATTGACGTACCAGTATCCAAAAATTGATCCTGCTCGAAATAAAGCCCATAGAACCAATCCAATCCATAAAATCATTAGTTGGGGGAAGAAAAACCAAACCCCAGCCGCCAAAGACCCCCAAATAATAAGTCGAAAAAAAATCCTTCCAAAATATAGCACAAAAGGTTGCCTGAAAACACGCAGGACGGTCTCATCGTCTTCTATGAAGCTCCCAAATCCCCAGCTTTTGATATTGGTGAGATGTTTCATCGAGGGAAGTATAGAGGATTTTATGAAAATCCCAAATCACAAGCACCAAATAACAAATAAATCAGTATTGTTTGGGATTTGGATATTGGTGCTTGGAATTTATTGAACTGGTGTTTGTTCTACCACGACTTTTTCTACTATGACTTTTTCAAGTGGGGCGTCATGAAGATCTGTTTTTAGTTTTGCGATGATATCCACTACATCCATCCCTTCGATCACATGACCGAAGACAGAGTGTCGGCCGTCGAGGAATGGAGAGTCCTGTTGCACAATGAAAAATTGGGATCCATTGGTATTTGGTCCTTTGTTGGCCATAGAGATAGCTCCTCTCACATGGGAGAGGCCTTCGGCAAATTCGTCCTCTAGGTATTTCCCGGTATAAGATTGTCCTCCAGTTCCATCGAAATTTTCATAATCTCCTCCTTGGATCATAAATCCTTCAATTACTCGATGAAAAATTGTTCCGCTGTATTTTCCGTCTTTTGCGAGGGAAATAAAATTTTTACTAATTTCTGGTACTTTTTTTCGATAAATCTGAAGCTTGATATCTCCAAAGTTTGTCTCGAGGGTCACGACATCTTCTTGCTGAGTGAGATCAGCTAATAAATTATCTCCCATACCGGAAGAATAAAAGAATCCACCGATTAAAGCAACAGCGGCAATTCCAGAAACAATGAGGAAATTTTTCATGATTTTTTAAGTTTAAAAAAGTACCCTCAAATTATTCCATTCTGGGGGAAGGGTGTCAATCAGAAAATGAGAGAGATTATTCTGGAGTTTCTAATTTTTCAAGCCTTCTTCTGGTAGCATCAATTAAATCTCGAAAAGCAGAAATTCTTTGTTCTCCCAGTATTTCTTCAATATCTCTTAAAGCAACCATGCCTTTTTCTTGAAAGACTTTTTTTGATGTTTTTAGAGTATCTCCAAATTCAAACCCATCTCGTATACTAATAAGATCTATAAGAGTTTTAAAACAAGCACCAGCAGCAACAACAGCTAAAATATCTGAAACTGACGTGTTTAAAAAATCGATTTTTGGTCCATCTTCTTTGGTCAAAAAGGCTCCTAATCCCAAAGTGGTTGTCACAGCACCAAAAGAAATAGCCGATATTACCGATGATTTCACTTTTTTTGAAATATTTATTACTGCATCTGCTAAAACTTCAGTAAAAACTTCTGTTCCTTTTTCAGCCTTTCGTACGAAAGCGATATTTTCTGCAGCTTCTTCGATACTGGTTAAGGATTCATTGGTCATCATATTTTGAATTAAAAAATAACTCTTGATAATTACAGATCAAGAATAATTTTTGTTTTTTGTATTTATTTTTCCCTACTTTTTCTTCGCTCGGTGTCGTGATCGAAGGATGTATTTATCCGTATCTTTATTTTTTCGTGTTTTCACTCCGAGAGCATGAGCTCCCCAAGGCGTCTTCGGATATTTCATTCCGATCGGACTAGCTCCTTCTCCTCCTCCGTGTGGATGGTCGCAAGGGTTCATCACTTTTCCTCGGACTTGTGGTCGCCTGCCCATGTGTCTTTTTCGTCCGGCTTTTCCTACTCGCATGAGCGAGAGTTCTTCGTTGGAGAGAACTCCAATAGTTGCAAAACAGTCTTTTCGGATGAGTCGGATTTCACCAGAAGGGAGTTCAACCTGAGCAAGATCTCCATCTAGGGAGACGAGCTTGGCTTGTCCTCCAGCAGATCGGATCATTTGTCCGCCTTTGTTTTGTTTCATCTCAATATTGTAGATTGGGAAACCAACTGGGATGCTTTTGAGCATCATTCGATTTCCGTCTTTGGCTTTGGCTTTGTTATCTGTGATTACTTCGTCTCCTTCTTTCATACTTTTGTGTGCGAGGACGTACCGTTTTTCTCCATCAGCATAGATGAGGAGTGCGATGTTAGTGGTTCGGTTTGGATCGTATTCAATTGCTTTTACCTTAGCTGGAACTCCGAGCTTGTCAGTCCCGTTGAAATCCACCATCCGGTAGTGAGGACGAGTTCCTCCTCCTCGATGTCGGATAGAGATTTTTCCGTTATTTCGTCCGGTGACTTTTTTTCCTCGGGCAAGCAGAGATTTCTCCACTGTTTTTCCTTTTGTTAGTTGAACTCCATCGAGGTAACTCATACCTCGTTGTCCATTGGTCGTTGGTTTTAGTACTCGGATTCCCATTTTATTTAAAAGCGTTAAAGTCTAGAGTTGCCCCTGCTTCGAGTGAAACGATGGCTTTTTTGGTCGTCTTTCTTTTTTGGATAACTCTTCCTCGTCCGATGATTCGTTCTTTTGGTGGAAGTTTTATGATATTTACTTTTTCTGGTTCGACCCCATAAAACTCCTGAATTGCCTTTTTTACATCTGCTTTGGTCGCATCAGGATGGACCTCAAATGTGTATTTACCAGGCATTCCTACTGATTTTTCAGTAGAAACAGGCGCGATCAGGACGTGAGTAGTTTGCATTATTTTGCCGTCAAAAAAGTACTTTCTAGTTTTTCGAATGAGGCAGAAAGGAAACAAATTTTTTCTGCGTTCAATACATCATAAGGATTGAGGTAAGAAGCCAAAATCGTTTTTACCGAAGGAATATTTGAAACTGACCGTTCAAAAGCGAGATCCTTGTCTCCGATAACGAAGAGGTATTTTTTAGCTTCTGGAAGATTTTTAAGCAGGTCAGCAAAAACTTTTGTCTTTGGTTCTTTGTATCCTGGTTCTTCGAGAGCGAAGATAGAATTTTCTTTGGCCTTAGAAGAAAGAGAAGAAAACAAAGCAGCTCTTCGTTCTTTTTTTGGCATCATTTTTGAATAATTCGCTACGTTTTTTGGTCCGTGTGCCGCTCCTCCGCTTCGGAGACCTGGAGCAGATTTTGCTCCTCGTCGAGCGTTTCCGGTTCCTTTTTGTCGGAACCATTTTTTTGTTGTAGCAGCCACATCTCCTCGAGTCTTGGCATGAGCGATTGGCGTCCGAGCGTTAGCCAGACGCATGACCACCGCCCGATGCACGAGATCAGGATTAATTTTTGCTTCAAAAATAGTTTTATTCAGCTCTACTGAACTTTTCTTTTTTCCGCTGGCGTCGTACAGATCAACTTTCATTATTTTTCTCGAATAAAAACAAAGCTATTTTTTGCTCCCGGGATCGCTCCCTTGAGTGCAATAATATTATTTTCTAGATCCACATCAGCGACTTTGACTGATCGGAGTGTTACTTGTGCTGCTCCAAGGTGTCCTGGCATTTTTTTCCCCTTCATGACTCTGGCCGGTTTTGCACAGAGACCGATACTTCCTGGTTCTCGGTGATGAGTGGATCCATGAGTTTCTGGTCCTCGGCTGAAGTTGTGCCGTTTGATCACACCGGCAAATCCTTTCCCTTTTGAAGTACTGGTGATTTTTACAGATTCGAGTTCTTTGATCGATTTGAGCGTCACCTTGTCTCCTTTTTTTATGTCTTCTCCTTCATCCAATTGCACTTCTTTGATAAATTTAAAGGCTTTATTTTCATTTTTTCCGAAATTTTTTCGTGGAAATGCTCCAAGTGTCATGGCTGTATATCCGTCTTTTTCTGCAGTCTTTACCTGGAGTACAGTAGCTTCTGGTACTTCCAAAAGCGTAACAGCACATACCTGTCCTGTTTCTGGACAAATAGAGTTTGTCATTCCGACTTTTCGTGCGAGTACTCCTTTCATTTTTTAAACAATTAAATTAGTCAGTAAGCATTTTAATTTCCACTTCTACTCCAGCAGGCAGAGCCAAATTTTGAAGCGATTCCATGGTTTGGGATGTCGTTTCTTTGATATCGATCAGTCTCTTGTGAGTTCTCAGTTCGTATTGATCACGAGCATCTTTATTAACAAAAAATGACCGATTGACGGTGTATTTCTTTATTTTGGTCGGCAGTGGAACTGGTCCACTGACGATGGACCCACTTC
Organism: uncultured Candidatus Peribacteria bacterium; assembly: GCA_964344165.1. Classification (GTDB taxonomy): domain Bacteria; phylum Patescibacteriota; class Gracilibacteria; order UBA4473; family UBA4473; genus CAYFMH01. The sequence continues at coordinate 31,382 of CAYFMH010000008.1, forward strand.
GCTCTGCGGTTTCAACGATCAATCTTGCCGCTTCATCGATAATCAGATAATCAAATGATTTTACAATGATTCGAACTCGTGCCGCGACGGGCGTAACTTCCTTCTTTTTTCCTCCTTTTTTGGGAGCTGTCTTTTCAGCCTCCTCCTTTTTTGAGGATTTTTCGGCGGGGGATTTCTTCTTTGTAGCAGCGGTCATGATGATAAAATCTAAAAAGAGCGGAGGCGAGTATATGGAAGAATCATCGCCTGTCAAATAATTTCTTTTGAAGTCAAAAAATCATGCAGCCATTGCCTGGTTGCATTGATCAACTACGTGTTGAACGATATTTGAAATAACTTCCCGGGATATCTCACGAATTGGGTCTACCATTTCTGGAGGAATATGTTCGGGGATGTAGCCGATGTTCCCGCTTTTATTTATTTTGAACCTTTCATTTAGGCTTCTGCTTTCATTTTCTGTGGCAAAAGGAGCGAGCCGATTGTATCCGTCTTCAAAAAGAATTTCGAATTCTGGGCTGGTGATGTCCGGCATTTTTACATCAACTAGATATCGGATACAGCCTTCGTGTTTACTGTCCAATCCTTTTAAAACAAAAGCATCAGAAGGAACAAATCCTTCGATCAGACATTCTCCATGCGGCATTTCTAGAAGTTTTCGGAAAAATTGTTCTTGATCAGCAGTTTCTGCTACTGAAAAAATAGAAACGCCCTGTCCACAAACACTTCGTCGTTTTTTCAAAACCACAAAAGGGAATTTTTTAAAATCGATCAATGGATGAGGAGTTTCTTTTAAAAGTTGTAAGAAACTTGCTACTTTTGCTTTATCCCCGTTCCAGATAATATGGGGAGCTTGATAATCTTCAGGGATAAATTCTTTGTGGTGGATCTTATCGCTAATAATACTTCCATCTAAATCTTTCAAAGCATTTTGGACTCTTTTGGGTGGGGCTCCCAGCTGGCGATCATGAACCAGAATAGCATTGGGAGGAGCTAAAAATCGATAAATTCGCCCCTGGCGTAAAAAAACATCAGTTTCATCCCGATATAGAAAAAATGGATTTCCCCGAAATTCTGGTCGTTGGTAAATTTTTTGAGAAATAATTTTGATCCCTGGTAGGAGCTGTCTTGTTTCTGGCGTATTCGCAAAACATGCCCAGTTGGCCACTTGTAAGACTAACCCAATCTCTGGAAGAAGCGCAAAACGTAAAATTCCATATTTGTGCATTTCCCGCGGTTTATCAAAAAGAAACTTGTGTGATTTGTGCTTCCCGTACCACCAGTAATTGGATTTTTTGGTTCTTGCTAGAGCCTTTAAATTTTGGAGATTTTTTCCCAGATCAGCAATGTCTTTTAGGATTAAATTTTCTATTTGATCTTTTTCTATTTCATCACTTCGCTCCCACCATCCCAAAAAAGGATTTACTTCTGAGTCATAATATTCCCAGTCATTAGCATTTATTACGGTCGAAACAGCTTCATCTGGAACAAATTCTTTTTTCTTTCGCTCAAACATGGTCTCAAATACTTTTTTTTCGGCTTCTTTTTTGATTTTCCTACGAGTTTGATATACATCTTCTCCTGTCAATTCCTGGAGTCCGCCTATCCCGGATGCCAAACCATTTAATTCGATTACTGCGAAATGGGCATCTGGAGTTTTTTTAATGTCCAGCCCTACTGTAAAAAATTCAGCATTTCCTAGGTTTTCCATAAGTTTTAATTATACACTATTAATTAATTATTTTTTTATTTTTTGTCAATGCGTCAAGGAGTCTTTTTAAATTAAAATTTTCCTTGTCTCTTTTTGTTCCTTCGCTAAAATTCTTCTTGGAAATGCTCAAAAACAAAAATAAAGGATTTACGATGATAGAACTTTTGGTGGCTATCACCATCATGGGGGCCTTGGCTAGTATGTCTGCTCCAGAGCTGGGTCGGATGCTTCAGGATAATCGCTATCAAACGGATATTGAACACGCTTGGAGTATCGTTAATGATGCTCGAGCCAATGCCCTCTCGAGCAGGCGATGTCCTCAGGGGGTAGAAGCAGGGATCTGGAAGGTCGTAGTCAATGCTAGTAGTGCGAGGCTTGTCTGTATCTCTGATGGAGCAAGTGAAAATGAACAAGAAGTTTCCAGGTTGGAACCTCTCTCGGGGACAATTCTCAATGTGACGTCTGGGGGTTCTATTTCTTTTCTTCCTCAAACAGCTCAAGTAAAGCTTGATGCGGGAAATGATTTTTCATTTCAAATAAAAAATATAGATTTAAGAAAATGTGCAGAAATAAAAATAAACCGAGTAGCTGGATTTCCTGAAAAAAATATGCGATGTGGAATTTAAAAGAAAAAATTAATCATTGTTTTTTATTCGTGGCAGAATCCACGAAGGGGCGGTATAAATTAAAAAATTCAGGAGAAACAATCACGGAAGTAATGGTTTCTACGGTTATTTTGGTGACGATTTTGGTCGCTTCTTTTACTATTCTCAAGAATGCCGTGGAAACTAATATGGACGTCAGAAACCGGATCATTGCTCTCAATATTGCTCGTGAGGGGGTCGAAGGAGTTCGAAATATTCGGGATACCAATTGGCTCAAATATTCCGGAGACCGGAGAGAAAAGTGGCTTTGTTATGACACATTGGACGCTTTAAATAATTGTGATTCTGTTCCCATGACTCCTGACTTAAATCTGGCAAACGGTTTTTATACGGTTGATTTTTCTGGAGAGCATAGTCGATATTTTTTGAAAGAAATAGCTGGAGCTGAAGTACTTAATATTCGAAGTAATTCAAATGGACTTAATGAATTTCGACTTTATACCTCTCGTCAGGAGGGAAGTGAGGGAAGGTTTGTTCACAGTGGTTCTGAAAATAATCTTTCGACTCCTTTTTATAGACAGATTGAATTAGCGATAGAAAATCCATATGGAGAAAATCCTCCTGGTTTTTGCAATATTGATCCTTGTAATTCAGCGAGATTGCATATAGTTTCACGAGTACAATGGAAGGAAGAAAAAAACATGAGAACAGTTACTTTGGAGGGCTACTTGTTTGATTTTTTTGAGAGGGAGAAATACTGAATGTAGAATTAAATTTAAAAAATTACAAATGACCAACCTTCTCCCGATCGGATCGGGATTCGGCCGACAGGCAAATTACGAATTACAAATGAAAGAAAAATTTAAAGCTCAAAAATTGATCGTTAGTCATTGTTAATTATTCACTGCTACACCTAATGAAAAACTCAAAGAATTCTGGTTTCACCATCGTAGAACTCCTGGTCGCTATGGGGATCTCTGCGATAGTTATCACCTCGGCTATTGGGACGGTGGGACAGATTTATTTTTCTCAAAAAAAAGTTCTTGTTTCTCAAGATTTTTATGCGGAATCTCGATTTCTTATGGAACGATTGGTTCAGGTCGCCCGTAATAATACTATTGATTATGACCGTTATTTTTTGGAGATAGGGCCAGATCCAGCAGGATGTTCAAATTTTGAGGCCAATCAATTGCCAGTGGAGACTCCTACCAATAATGATCAAGAAAATCGAGAGGAGTTAGGATATGCTACAATTTTTTATTGGGATACTAATGCTGATGGAGAGCCAGATCGAAATCTCGGAGGAGTTGATCTAGATGGAAATATTGATCCATGCGGACAAGCTTGGTATGAAAAAAGAAAAATATTACGACTGATTAATGGCTCCCGGACACTCCAGACGGCTGTCCGAAAAACTGATCTCCCAGAAGGGGACGCGAATGAAAACAAAATAGAAATAGAGCGGCGATTGGGGGCGGATACAGATAACGATGGGAAGACAGATCAGTGGTCTGCTTATACCAATTGGGATGGAGGAAATTCAGTTTGCAATATTTATTGGGACGAAGAAAAGACGAATTTAATTGGAGAATCTCGTGGGGTAAGTGATCGTGATGGATGTATGCGTGCTCATCCGTGGACGATTATTTCTCCGGATGCGTTGATCATTACTCGTTTGATTTTTGAGCCATCGCCGGACCGGGATCCGTTCCTCAATTTCCGAAACGATGTGGCGCAGGTGCATCCGCATGTTTTTATTTCTTTGCAGACAAAATTAAAAAACCCTCAGAATTTTGGATTTGAGGTTGGGCGAGAGCCGGTTCTGTCTATGCAGACTTCAGCAAGTTCACGGGTGTTTGGTGATCCGAGGAAATAAAAAAAGGTTTTTCGTTTTTAGTTGTTAGTTGTTAGTTTTTTACTACATTATTTGTGATTCTTAATTGATAATTCTCAAATTGATGATCGTCCGAATGCCCCCCTCTCCCACCGGTCCGCTCCACCTGGGAACCGCCAGAACAGCTCTTTTTAATTACCTTTTTGCCAAGGCCAATTTGGATTTGAGGTTGGGCGAGAGCCGGTTCTGTCGCATCAGACTTCAGCGAGTTCGCGGGTGTTTGGGGATCTGTGGAAGTAACTATTGTATTTTCCTTTCTTTTAACTCTAACAATTTTTTCTCTCCCAGCGGATCTTTACTGAGTTTTTTTATTTCTGAAATATCTACACATAAGTCAGTTAACGAATCAAGTAATGCATCCAAAATATCTTGAACATGGGTACGATTTAAATAATTACAACTAGAGGAAATCCTAGCTTTTGGAATAAAAGCTTGCCCGCTTTTTATTTCTTTATCTCGGTTGTTCCAAGAATTTGTTGTTAATGCCCCCAGAAGTTCGTTTATTTTTTCTACTAAATATTTAATTTTTGATTCTAGTTGGTTTCTGTTTCCTAAAAAATGTGGAGATTCGGGAGTTTCTTCTGAGTTTTCTAAAACGTCTAAAATTCTACTTGCCAAAAATGGAATCTGAGGTGCGGAGGTATTTTTATGAGTTCTAAATTCTTCTTCTGTTAACCTTCCTCCTGTTTTTTGAATAAGCTCTAGCATAAGTCTTTTTAGTCGCATTAAGTTTTCCATTGTTTCTAAAAATAATGTTGCTAATTCAGGATTAGAGTAAAATATATCTTTATAACTCTTTATTTCTACTTCCAGAATAGCATTAGCGTTTTCCACAAAAATATTTGCATAGATAGGAAGTGAAAATGTTTTTTCAGCTTTCTCTATTGATTCACAAGTATTTTCCCAAGCCTGTTCTCCATTTCTTGTTTTTTCTGAAACGCATTTCATTATTTGAATATACAAAAAAAGCTGCGAATGTCAATTCTTTAAAAATGTTAAATAGTTTTTTGTTATTCATTTTTGACTTTTAACTTTTGACCTTTAACTTATCCAGGAATTTTTAATTCCTAATTTGTCATTGATTATGATCGTCCGAATGCCCCCGTCCCCCACTGGTCCCCTCCATCTCGGAACTGCCAGAACGGCTCTTTTTAATTATCTTTTTGCCAAAGCGAATAATGGGAAAATTGTTTTCCGATGGGAAGATACGGATCGAGAGCGGTCAAAAACCGAGTTTGAAACAGAAATCCTTGAAGGTTTGAAATGGTTGGGAATGGACTTCGAAAAAGAATCTGAGCAGATCTTCCGACAGACCGAAAATGCGGACTTCCACACCGAGTGGCTCGAGAAACTCTGGGAAGCAGAGAAGATTTTTCCCTGTTTCCTCACGACTGAGGAGCTTGATGCCATGCGAAAAGAAGCGGCGGAAAAGAAGATTAACTTTGTCTTTTGGTCGCCCTCACGAGATCAATCTCGGGAAGAGCTGCAAAAAAGAATGGACGGAGGTGAAAAATACGTCTGGCGACTCAACGTCCCAAAGGATCGAGACATTATTTTCTTCGATCTCATTCGGGGCGAAGTAAAAGTGAATACGAACACCCTCGGAGACTTCACGATCGCGAGAAGTGATGGATCCGTGCTTTATCCATTGGCCAATGTACTCGATGATTTCCAACAAGGGATCACGCACATCCTCCGTGGGGAAGATGGGATCTCCAATACGCCGAAACAAATCCTTCTTTTTGAAGCGATCGGGGCCGATGTGCCAGCCTATGGTCACATCCCATTGGTGCTCGACCAACAGAAGAAAAAACTCTCCAAACGAAACGTAGATCCTAACGTCTGCGTGCTGGTATCTGATTTTCAATCCGCGGGATTTATCCCGGAGGGAGTGGTCAATGGACTCGCCCTGCTAGGCTGGAATCCCAAAACGACCGATGAGATTTTTTCACTCGTCGATCTCGAAAAAATTTTTGATATCAAAAAAGTAAATCCTGCCGCTGCCCAGTATGATTTTGAAAAAATGCGATGGTTCAACTGGCAGTGGATGCGAAAGTTGGATTTGGCGGATTTGATTGTGCGATACAATGATTTTGCAGGTACCAATTTTAATAGCGATCAACATGGCAAGGCCTTCGAAGAAGCTCGAGAAAAAGGGAAAACGCTTCCAGAGTTTGCGCCAGAGTTTGAGTACCTGATCTCAGATCCAGGAATTGACATCACGAAATTGGCCAACGAAAAAATGAAGATCACGATTGAGAGTGCTCAAAAAACATTGGAAACGGTTTATAAAATGGTGGAAGGGATTGATGAATCGGATTTCAATCGAGAAAAAATTAGAGAAGAAAGTGTGAAAAAAATCGAAGAATTAGGTGTGAAAAATGGAGAATTTCTCTGGCCTTTTCGGGTAGCCTTGTCTAATCGAGAGCGGTCGTCTGGGCCTTTTGAGATTGCTGAGATCGTGGGGAAGGCGGAGGCTTTGAGGAGGATTGAGAGAGCGATGAGTTAATCTGCTTCTAAAAACTTCTTGGAGCAATTTACAAAATTGCTCCTGCTATTTTTAAACTGCTTCTCCACCAAAACATGACCGATCCTCGCTCCTACGGACTTGCCCTCCTCGCCAAACGAGAGTACTCAGAAGCCGAACTCCGAGAAAAACTGCAAAAAAAATTTCCAGAAAATTTTGAGGATATTGAAGCATCTCTCAAAGAATTTATCGGAAAGAAGTGGTTATCGGATGAGCGGTTTTGTGAAAGTGTGATCCATGATGGAATTCTGATAAAAAAGTACGGCCCCGTAAAAATACAACAAAAACTCTGCTGGCAAAAAGGAGTGAACAGAGATTTGGTCGAGCAAATGCTGGCCCAATTTTATCCCGAAAAAAAACAGGTCGAGGTAGCGAGCGATTTGGCCAAAAAGAAACAAAAAGAAATTGAACGGCGAGGAAAAACTAAAAATGAATTTGAAACGCAACAAAAAGTTCGGCAATTTTTGCTTGGGAAGGGCTTTGATTTTGAAATAATTGGAAAGGTGGTTTGATTTTTACTTGAAAAAAGAATTTGTTTTTAGTATCCAGGAAGACAGTATGAAATTTAAAGAAATTGAAAAAGCAAAAAAAATCTTGATCTACGGATATGGAAAAGAAGGGCAATCAAGCCATAAATTTTTATCGAAGAAATTTCCAAAAATAAAAATAGAGCTTTTTGATGAGGATCCTTTTTCTCCAATTTTTAAAAAGAAATCATTTCCGGATACTACGCAGGAGCAATTTTGCAAATTGCTCCGAAATATTTAAGGTCTTGGCACAGACTATAAATCCTCATGCCTTCTCCCAGAATTTCTAAAGAATTAAAAGATCAAATTTATTTTGTCACTTTTAGTGTGA
>CAYFMH010000009.1:0-34743 GCA_964344165.1 uncultured Candidatus Peribacteria bacterium
CTACTCAATTCTAATATTTGATCAACTTTTTTATTCAAAATGCGTAAGTCCTAATTATATCAGAGAAGTACAGAGTAAATTGTTGGAAATAAAAGTTGATCCAAACAAGGATCTTTATGAAAGTTTACAAGCTTCTCTTGAAGCAGTTCTTAGCATAGAATCAATTGGGGTCATGAAGAAGGGATGTATTTTTCTTCTTTCGGAAGATGGAGAATGGCTTGAAATGGCTGTAGAATCAGGGCTTTCAGAAGAGGTAGTAGCAGGGTGTGGGAAAAGATCTCTTGATCCAGGAGCTCCAAACAAATGCCTTTGTGAGAGAGTTGTTCAGGGGGATGATATTACTATGGCTAGTATGCATATTCATGAAGAAGATGAACATGGGAAACTTTTGCATGGTTTTCAACCACCAGGGATGAAGCCACATGGACACAATATCCGAAAGATTTTGGATCCAACTAATGGAAAACTGCTAGGAGTGCTTAATCTCTATATGGAAAACAAGGTGAACGTAGATTCTCGAGGAGAGGTTTTTTTGGAGGTGGTCACAAGAACATTAGCTGAAATCATACTGAAGTCGAAGACAGAAGAAGAAAAAAGAAAAATGGAAGAAGAAAGACGGGTGATTGAGGAACAAAATAGGATTCGTGCTTTGCATTTTGAGAATGATCGAGCGGGAGCGTTGATTATGGATGGAAATTTTTTAATTTCAGAGATAAATCCTGCTCTAAAGAAAATGATTCAAGGGGATTCCACAGAGGGAATTTGTTTTGACGATTTTGGGGGGATGATCAAGTATCTGGAGCCGTTTGAAGCAGAAAGCGAAGAAGAAACAGTGATAAAAGAACGGTTTCAGGCTAATTTAGTTCGAGAAATTTTAGATGGAAGCAAGGAAGAAGAATTTCAGAAAAATATTTATATTCGTTCTGTGGGGGGGGCTGTGAGGTTAGTGCGGATGGAAGCATTTCGAGCAGACGGAAATGGCAAAAGCTATAATTCATTAGTTATTAAATTTGATCCTTCTGCAGAAGAACTCCAAAGGATTACTCATTTGGCTACTCACGATGCTATGACGAAGTTACCCAATAGAGCTCTTTTTGGAGATCGTTTGAACCAAAGGATTGCAAGTGTAGAACGGAGTAAAAGCGGAGGAAAATTAGCCTATTATTTTATTGATTTGAATTTTATGAAATTCATGAATGATAAAATCAGTCATGAATTTGCCGATGCGGCAATTTGCGAAGCGGCACGAAGGATCGCGGAATGTTTTAAGAGAAAGACTGATACGATCGCTCGTGTTGGGGGAGATGAATTCAAAGGGATTGCAGATGTTAAATCAAAAGAAGAAGCAGCCGCTATCGCCAATGCTACTATATCAGCTTTTGATAAACCATTTGAGTTCAAAGGGGTTACTATTCCTCTTTGTGTAGCGATCGGATATGATATATTTGACCCCCAGAAATCAAAAGACGTCTCTAAGTTGGATGAGAATTCAGATATAGCAATGAGAAACGCTAAAAGAGTGGGGAAAGGGAAATATGCTGATATCTCTCGAGAAGCTGTAAATCAAGAGATTGTTGATGCGACAACGAGCCATGCTATGAGCTTTGAAGAAGCGACTTAGTCATTTCAAAAACTTCATTGGATCCAAAAACTTCCCGTCTTTCAATACCTCAAAGTGCAAGTGTTCTCCTGCTGTGAAATATCCAGCCCCCTCGCTCCCTTCTGCTCCTCCGGTTTTTGCGATGACATCGCCTTGGACGACTTTTTGGCCTTCGTTGACGAGGATATCAGAGACGTGTCCGTAGACCGTGTGAAACCCATTGCCGTGTTCGAGGACGAGATAGGCATATCCAAATCCGTTGAAGACGGTCTTCATCACAACCCCATCCGCTGGAGCATGGATTGCTGTCCCTTGTGGCGCAAAAAGGTCCACGCCTTCATGTGGGCGACCGAGTTCTTTTTCGTATTCTTCATCGTGGAATTTGGCCATTACGCGCATTGGATATTTAAGCGGAAATTGGAAAATTGGTTCTTCGAGACGCGCCGATGGCGACGTCTCTACATCACCTTCATTTTTCAGTAATTTTTCTTGGATTTTTGCCATCTTTGCCTTCAAGCCTTGGAGGGCATGGGTTGATTTTTTTCGTTGTCGCTCAAGATTTTGGATCTCTTTTTTAGTTTTTCCTTCGTTAAATTCCAGATGGGCGGCTGTTTTCGCTTTTTGATCGACCAGATCCATCATGGATTTTTTTTGTCGGGTCATCTGGTGATGGAGACTGGCGATCTGTCCGTAGAGAGAAGCCATATGTCTTTCTTGGTGATCAAGCGTCTTTTTAGTTTCATTGAGTTTTTTCAACTTAGCTTTTTTTTGAACTTCAAATCGTTCTTGGGCTCGGCGTTCTTCGAGGATCTGGGAGACACTTTTATCCGAAAAAATCCATTTCAGGAGTTGTCCTTTTCCTCCCGCTCCGAAGTTTTCATTGCGAAGAAAATTCTTTTGTAAAAAAGCCTCAAATTCTCGGCTTTGGGCCCGGAAAAGGGCGTGGAGCTCGTGTTTTTCATACGTTACTTTTTCTAGTTCGGTCTGCCAGCGGTGTTCTTGGGCGGCGAGATCTTTTGCATTGTTTTGAATTTGTCCCAGATTTTCATCGATGAGCGTGATCTCGGTCTGTAATTTGTTTTTTCGCCTTTGGATATCATGAAGTTCTGATTCAGTGAGTTGGATTTGTTCTTGGGTTTCATTCAGCCCTTCCTCTTCCCAAAAAATCGCTTCCTTTATTTCAGTTAGGTCAGAGGGCGTTGGATGTTCGGGAATTTCTACTTTTGGTGGTTCTATGGTTTCTTCTACCTTCTTTTTTTTGTCTTCACCAAAAAAATTCTGAAGCAGATTATTGAGGTCTTCTCCGATGCTGGCGAAGGCGAGAGATGGAATAAAGAGGAGGATCCAGAGGTATTTTTTCATAGGAGAAAACAGGGGTGATTATATCATACCTCACCTAGCCTCTCCTGCAAGGAGAGGAACATCCATATATTTATCAAATCTGCATTCTACATTTCTGCATTCTATATTCTGCATTTTTATACTCCTTTGACGTTGTATTTTGGGTAGTTTTCACAAAAATCATCGCCTTTTCCTTTCCATTTTTTTTGCCAGTCGAGGATGATCTCCATGGCTTCGTCGTTGTTATTTACACAAAAAATATTTTGGAAATCTTCGGCGTCCATGAGTTTTCTTTTAAGAGGTTCGCCTTTGACCCATTCCATGAGCTGGTGCCACATCTCTCCATGCAGGATAATAGGAACATTTTTGATATGTTTGACCTGGGTGAGCTGCCAGGTGTAGAAGAGTTCTAGGGCTGTTCCAATCCCTCCCGGCATCACGACAAAAACGTTTGAGAGCATCATAAAGTGGTCCAGTCGATTGGAGAATTTTTGGAAATGTTTTTTGAGATCGAGATGTTTGTTCCCTTCGGCTTCGAAGGGAAGTTCGATCGTGAGCCCAATAGAATGTGCATCTCCGTTTTTGGCTAATTGATGACCATAATTGGCGGCTTCCATGAGACCTGGGCCTCCTCCGGAGACGACATCAATGTTTTTTTCAGCCAGGGACTTGGCGAGAGTGGCGACGTTCTGATAGACTTCGTGGTCAGGGGTTGTCCGAGCAGAACCATAGATAGCTACCCGAAACTCATCGATGGCTAGTTCTTCATCGAAGGTGTGATCTTTTTTTGTCATTTTTTTAAAAATTAAGAAAATAGAGGCCTTTGTATTATTTCTTAATCTTTCTTTTTCGACAAATATTCTCTGGTCAGGACCTTCGACCGCTCCACCCCCGGCTGATCAAACGCATCGATCTCGAGATACTCTCCGAGGAAGGCCGTCGCCCCTTCGAAGAGCAAAAAGAGCTGGCCGAGCATTTCCTCAGAAATTTTAGGAATTTCAATCGTGCAATTAGGTCGATCGTTTTCAGTCAGCGCATCAGCGCTGGCTTTTTGTTCGGTATTTAGTAATTGAGAAAAATTAACCCCCTTCAAAAAATTGACTTTGTCATTATCCAAAATCACGGGGATTTCTGGATCAGAATCGAAGTTATTTACCCGCAAAAAGATCACTAATTTGTCATTGGGGCCCTCTGCAAAAAGCTGAAGCTGTGAGTGCTGATCAGTCGCCCCAAGTGATGGGATTGGTGTTAACCCTACATTTTTTCCATTTTCATCCACTTTCCCAGTGGATTCGGCCAGGAGCTGGGTAAACCATCCGGCCAAGGTTCTGAGCTTAGTCGCGTAGGGCATGAGGACGTTTTGTGTTTTTCCTTTCATTCCACACAGATGTTGGATCGTAGCGAGCTGAAATGGTAAATTTTCATCAAAATTATCGGATAAAAACTGATCTCGCATCCTCTTCGCTCCGGCCATGAGAGCTCTGATATCGATGCCGATCAGGGCGGCTGGGAGTAATCCCACAGGGGTCAAAACAGAAAATCGTCCGCCAACGTTTGAGGGTACAAAAAAGAGCGGAATATTGTCTTCTCTCCCAATTTTGAGCAACAAACTTTTCTCCGGATCCGTGATAAAAACAAAGTGGTCTTGTGCTTTTAAGGCCGCATCTTCAACCGCCTGCCGAAAAAACATGTACTGAGACAAGGTTTCTGGTGTGCCTCCGGATTTGGAAATTGTGAGGAAGAGCGTTCGTGAGAGATCGAGATGATCGAGCATTTCTGATATCATGTCGGGGTCAATATTTTCGAGCACATGCAGATGGGGCTCAGATCTGCCGAAGAGTGATGAAAAAGCATCTCGTAGCGTGATCGTCCCCAGCGCCGATCCTCCGATCCCCAGGACGACAATATCGTCGTATTTCCCTTCACATTTTTCTGCAAAATTCTCTACTTCGTCCAGTACGGATTCATCATCCAGGATCTGATAAAATCCCTGATCGCGGGCTTCTATTTTTGCCAGAAAATCCGGGATCTGTTTCTGATTATCTTGGAATTCAGGCTCAGCGATGCCGTGTTCTGATGCGACTTTAAAGATGTTTGTGAAGTCGATTTGAAGGTTTCTCATTGGATATTTTCTGTTAGTGCTAATTGCCGGCTTTTGGCCGGCCGGAGCAATGAATTACTCCGTTAACGAAAGGGATTCTTAACGAAATTTATTATTGATCATTGTTAATTGATAATTGATAAAAATTATTTTTGAACCCCCTTCACCTTTTCCCAATCTGCCATAAATGCTTCTATTCCCTTATCCGTAAGCGGATGTTTCACAAGTTTATCAAAGATGTTCGGGGGGATAGTCCCGATATGGGCCCCGGCTTTCATGGCCTGGACTACGTGGAGCGGGTGACGGATAGAGGCCGCAATGACTTCTGTTTTTAGCTCATAAAGCTCAAAAACATTAACGATTTCTTCAACCAATCCGATCCCGTCTACTCCAATGTCGTCGAGTCGACCAAGAAAAGGAGAGACGACGGTGGCTCCAGCCTTGGCGGCCATAACGGCTTGAGCCGTAGAAAAAATAAGCGTGACATTAGTTTTGATTCCTTCGGTGGAGACAATTTTGACCACCTTGAGTCCCTCTGCCGTCATCGGGATTTTTACATAGATATTTTTGTGCCATTTGGCCATTTCTCGAGCTTCTCGGACCATGCCTTCTGCTTCTGTAGAGACTATTTCAGACGAAATAGGTCCATCTATCACTTTGGTAATTTCGAGAATTCGAGTTTTGAGATCGACGCCTTCTTTGGCAATCAGACTTGGATTGGTAGTGACTCCGTCCACAATCCCCCAGGCGGCGTATTTTTTGATCGCTTCGATGTCAGCGGTATCGAGAAAAAATTGCATAATTAAAAAGATTTAAGAAGTATAATTTGATTTTAGAAATCTTTTTTAAAATTCCAAATTTCAAGCATCAAATCCCAATTTTGATAGTTTGTTATTTGGAGCTTTTTTATTCGCACCACTGCGTCTGTACAATCCCTTCTTTTATCTCCTGCATACAGAGTGTTTTTTGCCATTTATAGCATTTCCCTGTGGTCTCATCGCCTACTTGAGCGGTTGGAGAAGCGACCCAACACCAACTCTCACATTGGCTGGAATCAGTACAGATTTTTCCTGTGTCGGAAGTTGGCAAATTACAGCTTGGATCTCCCTCTTGAGCGTTGTTCCAGATTCGCCAAGCGCCTTTTTGGTCTTTGCAAGCGGCTCGCTCTTCAACGTATTTATCATCCCCACATCCAACTAAAAAAACACCGATTCCCAACAAACAAAATGCTTTTTTTATCATCAGAACCATGTTTATCATTGATCAGGAAAAAAAAGCAAATTTTTTGTCACTTTTTTGCTTTTAAGGTTACTTAATCCTTGAAGGAAATTCTAAAGAAAAAGTTACATATTCTCCCACCTGTGATTCAGCAAAAAATCTTCCACCAGCCGCGTCAGCAACTCGTTTGCAAAAAGACAGTCCAATTCCTGTTCCTTTTTCCCCTGAGGTCCCATCAGTAGATTCATGGATTTTGCCGTCCAAAAGACTTCTTAATTTTTCTTGAGGGATTCCCTCTCCTGTGTTTTTTATTCCCAAAATCACATTTCCTACTTCGTTGGTCTGTCCCAAAATAGTAATTTTCCCTCCCCGTGGAGTAAATTTAATTGCGTTATTCAATAAATTATTAATTACTCGTCTGAGACAAATTGGATCTACCTCTAGTGTGATCCCAGAGGCGACATTATTTTCCACCCGAATCCCTTTTTTTGCAGACAAAGCTCCGCTCGTTTCCAAAATATGTCCTTCTAGCCACCAGCCAAGATCAGATATTTTTTGGGGATGAAATGTGATTTCTCCATGGTCAGAAGCTTTTAATTTGCGGATCATTCCAATGCCAGCAGCTAATTCTTCTTGTAGGAGTTTAAATAAATCCAGATCTGGTTTTAAATGACCTTGAGAGAATGACTGAAACCATTGGACGACTGAATTTAGTGGATGTTTGAGGTCATGGATGGTATGTCGCATTGAAGCATCGTGTTCCTCGGACATTTTTTCGATTTCTTTTCTGATATTTTCGGCTTCTTTTTTTCGTATTTCTAATTCGGACAGATTCTTGGTATTTATTTCTTCTACCTGATTTTCAGAAGACAAGACAAACCCTTCCATATTTTGAGAACTTTCTAAAAACGCTACGACATCGTCTAGTTTTTTGTTAGCTAATTCGTGTATGAACTGAGTTAATTCTTTGTTTTCTCCCCCTGCTTTAAATTCTTCAATAGCATTTTGAAGCTCTTTTTGAAGTTCCAAAATAGCTAATTCAAATTCCTCCGCAATCATTCCTACCATTTGTTTTTGTGCTGCAAGAGTGGCTTCTGCACCTTGTTTTTTTACCAATGCTTGTGTGAGATCATCTTGTAATCGCTCGATCGCACCGACCTCCATATCTTCTGTAGCCGGTCTACGAAAAGATGCTGGTACGATAACGTGTTCTTCATCTATAATTTCTGCGATACCTCTGTCATCTAATCCTGGTAATTGTCCTAATCCTCCTAAATTTTCTAGTGAGTCTCTCTCCCCCCTTGTCAATCCCCCTTCTGTTGCTAAGCCTGGAATTGTCATTTTGTTTTTGTTTTTAAATTTACCTCTTCTTTTATTGAAGAAGACTCAATTTCAGCACTCTGAGATATTGAGTCAATCATTTTTGATTGCGGATTTTGGCCAATTATTTCATTGTTAAATTGTGAAAAATGTTGATATTTCTCATATTTTTCGCAGAATTTCTCACGTTAACTTCTAAAAAATGAATCTAAAAATTGGCATTGTCGGACTTCCAAATGTGGGGAAATCCACCCTTTTTAACGCTTTGACCAAGTCCAAGCAGGCGGATGCCCAGAATTTTCCTTTTTGCACCATTGATCCCAACGTGGGAATTGTAGAAGTGCCTGACGAAAGACTTCAAAAGTTGGCGGATATTGTGGGCCCCGAAAAAGTAATTCCTTCTACGGTGGAGTTTGTAGACATTGCGGGGCTCGTAAAAGGAGCTTCTGAGGGGGAAGGCTTGGGGAACCAATTTCTCTCTCACATCCGAGAATGTCATGCGATTTGTCATGTATTGCGAGATTTTGAAAATAATGACGTGCATCACGTCTCAGGCAGTGTGGATGCGAAGCGAGATCTGGAGGTGATTTTGACCGAATTAATTTTGGCGGATCTGCAGAGTGTGGACAAGCAGATCGAACGAGTAGAGAAAAAAGCCAAATCAGGAGATAAAGAAGCAAAAGCAGAGTTAGAGGTGCTCCAAAAAGCAAAATCTACACTCGAGCAAAACCAGTTAGCACATATGTTGGATTTGAATGATGAAGAAAAAACAATTTTTAAGCGATTTCATCTGCTCACGGCAAAAAAATATCTCATTGTCGCGAATGTGACAGAGGATGGTTTTGTAGATTTTGATGAAACAGTATTTCGATCAAAAATTGATCATCCAGAGATCCCAATTGTGCCGATTTCTGCCCAAGTGGAGGCCGAATTGGCTGATCTGACCGATGAAGAAGCGCATGAGTTTTTGGCCGAATTGGGAGCGGAAAAATCAGGACTTGAGAGCCTAATCCAAAAAAGCTTCGAGCTGCTCGGACTTGAAAACTACTTCACAGCGGGACCAAAAGAGGTGCGGTCGTGGACTATTTACCAAGGATCTACTGCTCCAGAAGCGGCTGCGGCTATCCACACGGATTTTCAAAAAGGTTTTATCAAGGCGGATGTGATTGCGTACAACGATTATATTACCAATAACGGAGAACAAGGGGCTAAAAATGCAGGTAAATTAAGATCGGAAGGAAAAGAATACATTGTGCAGGACGGAGATGTGATTCATTTTAAATTTAATGTGTAATGAAAACCTTTTTCACCTCCGAATCGGTAACCGAAGGACATCCTGATAAAGTGGCAGACCAGATCTCAGATAGCGTCCTGGATGCGATATTGGCCGAAGATCCAGAGGGACGAGTCGCCTGTGAAGTATTGGTAAAAACAGGGATGGTGGTGATAGCTGGAGAAGTGACGACGAACTGTTATGTGGATATTCCCAAAATTGCTCGAAAAAAAATCATTGATATTGGCTATGATTCCGACACGCTGGGCTTTGATGGGAAGGCCTGTGCGGTCCTCGTAACCATCGATGAACAATCCCCAGATATTGCCCAAGGGGTGGATGAGACCTCCACACATCAACAGGGCGCTGGAGACCAAGGAATGATGTTTGGGTATGCGACCAATGAGACAGAAGATTTTATGCCACTTCCTATTTCTACCGCCCACAAATTGGCCCAACAATTAGCAAAAGTTCGAAAGGACAAAACTTTGGATTACCTTCGTCCGGATGGGAAAACCCAGGTGACTTTTGAATACCAAGATGGAAAACCATCTCGGATTGATACGATCGTGATGTCGGCCCAACATGCTCCGGATATAGCTCAAGATCAGATCAAAAAAGACCTTGTTTCTCAAGTTGTAGAACCGGTGTGTGGCGATTGGATTAAAAACACCACTTTTCATATCAATCCAACAGGGAAATTTATCATCGGAGGGCCACAGGGAGACTGTGGACTGACGGGCAGGAAGATTATCGTTGATACCTACGGAGGGATGGGACGACACGGGGGGGGGTGTTTTTCTGGGAAAGATCCGTCAAAAGTAGATCGATCCGCCAACTACATGGTCCGTCATATTGCCAAAAATTTGGTGGCCAATGGTTATGTGGAGAAATGTGAAGTACAGGTTTCTTATGCGATTGGGGTGGCAGAGCCGGTTTCTGTTTTTGTAGATAGTTTTGGGACGGGAGAGACCTCTGAAAAACTCGAAAAAATTGTCCGAAAATCTTTCCCGCTCACTCCAAAAGCCATCATTGAATATCTTGATTTACTTCGTCCGATCTACGCGCCGACGGCGGCGTATGGACACTTTGGGCGATCAGATCTTGATCTGCCGTGGGAAAAAGTAGTAAAGATTTGACAAAGAAGCGGTTTGAAATACAATCGGCCGGCTTTTTACTTTTTATCTAACCCAAAATAAAAGGTCCATTCCGAGGCGGACGAGGTAGAAAAAGATTTGATGCGAGGGATTCACGTCCGAAGCACCGAATCAATCAGTACGTTCGCGCTCCAAAGGTTCGATTGCTCGATGAAAAAGGAGAGCAGATCGGAGTGATGAGCTCTGCAGAGGCTTTGCAAATAGCTCAAGACAAGGGAGTTGATTTAGTAGAAATATCTCCAAAAGCAGATCCTCCGGTTTGTAAAGTGATCGATTACGGGAAGATGATTTATGCTCAAAAGAAGAAAGAACAACAGGCTAAAAAACTCACAAAAGCAAAGGAAGTAAAAGGAATTCGATTAACTTTTCGGATTGGACCAGGAGATCTTGAGAGACAGCAGCATTTGGCAGAGGATTTTCTCTCAAAAGGTCATCCGGTTCGGATACAGTTGATCATGAAAGGACGAGAAAGATCACACGGAGACTTAGCTTTTGAAAAATTAAATCAGTTTGTAGAAGCGCTCAAAGAAGTGGGAACGCTAGATCAAAAACCGCGACTCTCCGGGCATCAGATTATTGCCATGCTCCGTCCTGCCTCTAAAAAAGAAGAGGAAAAAGCAGCAGAAACACAGATTAAATAGATTGCGCTGATTACACAGATTTTAAAATCATAAAAATTTGAGCTTAAAAAGTCTAAGTTCTAAGCTCTAACAACTAAGTTCTAACTAACTATGAAACAGAAAACCCATTCCGGTACCAAGAAGCGAGTAAAAGTTACTGGCTCAGGAAAATTACGATTCCAAAAAGCTTGTAAAAACCATCTTCTTAGCTCTAAATCAAAGCGACAAAAAAAATACGGTCGACTTGGAATTGCTGCTCCAGAGGGGCATGAGAAAACTCTAAAGAGACTTTTGGCAAGTTAAAAATGCAAAAAGTAAAATTCAAAATTTTGAAATATTTTTATTCTAAGAACTAATTACTAATTACTAACAACTAAAAATATGACACGAGTAAAAGGCGGTCCCGCAGCACATGCACGACACAAAAAAGTACGTGCCGCTACCAAAGGTTATCGAGGCAAAAGGCATTCTACATTTAAGCTTGGAATGCAAGCCATGATGAAAGCAGGAACCAATGCTTACATTGGACGAAAGCAAAAGAAAAGAGACTTTCGACGACTCTGGATTGCACGGATTTCTGCAGCACTTCGAGAACAAGGGCTCCGGTACTCTGAAGTAAAAAACCAATGGCTCCACGCCAAAATGGAAATTGACCGAAAAAATCTCTCTGAATTAGCCGTAAACCATCCCGAAGTGTTCCAAAAAGTGGTGGAAGTGGCAAAGGGAGCGAAGAAAGTTTCGATTTAAGATTAGTATTAATTTAAAAACTTTTCTGCTATTTTTTCTACTAATCCCTGAAGGACCTCGTTCAGTTTTTTTAATTCTTTTTTTCTCAAAGAAAGATTTTTTTCGTTTAAAAAAAGTCTTCGATTAGATTCAATTTGGATCCCGGGGAGTTTTTTGCGATGACAATGATAGCCCAAAACAAATTTCCCTTTATAAGGATTGTTAACGGTCACAGAATATCCACAAGATTCAAAATAATGCTTTATAAAAGTTGTTTTTGATCGAGAACAAGACGTAAAATCCCTGTTCCCCAAGCCAATATCAGCTCTAGGCTTCCCCGAATCTTTCAAGGCTGACGGCCCCACTGACCACATTGAATGTCCATCAATTAAAAATTTTATACCTTCTCTTTCTATTAAATCCTCTACTTCTTCGTGGAAGGTGGCATGATATTTTTCAATTCTTTTGTTTGTTGATTCAACTGTAGGAGGCGTTCGATACATGGTTTTTCCATCTGGAGTAGTTCTGACGACTACTCCATCCACACAAAGTTGCGATTCAAGTTCGATATCATCTGGGGCTCGGTTTACATCTACGATAAGCCTTGATATTTTTGCTTTCAAAACATGAACATGTTTTAAATCATAAAGCAGGTCTGTGTACAAGTCTGCATGATTTTTAATGTCAAAATCAGAGATTAACATTTGTTTTTTTATATCAGCTGGGACAAATACTGAGGCGTGTGGGATCGTAACAAGGATTGGTAATTTTGGCATTTTTTCTTATAATGATTTTATCGTTGTTTTATTTACTAACATTTAATCATGAAAAAATCAAAGATAATTATCGTTGGAGCGGATTTCAAATGGGAAGAAGAGCAATTATTACAAAGTGCTAAAAACACAGGGATAGAAGCTGAATTTATATTATTAGGAGATATTGAAGTACATCTGAATCATAAAGCTGAATTTTGGGTTTGTGGAAAAGATCTTTTCCGCTCTCTTGATGGAAGCGAAAAATTTGTTATTCGTCGTTCCCGAGGAAATTTCGAAAAGCTCTGTGCCCTCACCGCCCTGCTAGAAAAAAGAAAATTTCATTTTACGGATTCTTTTCGAGCGGTAAGTACGAACCTCAACAAAGAAATAGCTCTGCCTATTATTGAATCTGAAATTTTTCCAGCCCCTCCTAATACTTTTTTTCTCGAGCCATACAAAGAAAATTTCCAGGCCAAATTGTCTTTTCCAAATATCACGAAACCAGTTCAAGGAAGGCATGGAGAGGGAATTTCGATAAACAAAACTGAAGAGGATTTTGATAAAAGTTTGAAGGAAGCAAAAGAAAATCTTATTGTACAAGATTTTCTTGATATTGATTTTGAATGTCGAATTTTTGTAGTGGGGGACAGGGCCCTGGGAGCAGTAAAAAAAATACCGGAAGAAGGAAAACAGGTGGCTAACTATGCAGCAGGGGCTCAATTCATTCCTATGGATCTACCTCCTGAATTTTTGGTTGAAGCGGTTCGTCTCTGTAAGACAGAAGGAATCGATATTGGGGGCGTAGATGTCGCAAAAATAAAAGGAGGAGAGCATTACTACCTATTAGAAATCAACCGGTGTCCAGAATTCAAAGCTTTTTCTAGAGCCACTGGGATTAATGTCGCGGAAGAAATAATTGAATTTGTTGTGAATGGATGATTTTTTATCCGACACTTCTCGTTCTCATTATATTTGCGTTTTCTGAACCATCTCGGATATCTCCTCCTGCCCGAACCTTTGGATTGGTTTTCGGGGCGTATTTTTTCAGATAGTCTCTGAGAGTTATTTCTCCTTCCTCCCTTTTTGGAGAATAACAATAGGTAGTATCAAGAAATATTTCTTCTGCTTGAAAATCGCCCATATCCAAGCAAGTTTTTACGTAAGACATATGAGGTAGTGGTCGACCATTTAGATCATATAGTTTTGCTACTCTTTCTTCATATGCTGCTATTATTCCTGCTTCTAATTTTTCAAAATCTTCCCCTTTTGTATCTGAAAGAGATTGAAGATATTCCCTTTGGTCTTTGACATTTTCCAAATTTTCAAATATCTCTTTCTGTTTTTTATCTAAAAAACTAACATTAACATCTCCTTTCTTCATGGTTAGTGGTTCCAGTTTTTCAGACAAAGCATCTTTTTTATACTGATCCATCAGACTTCTTCCGAGGGGCCAACAGAGCAGATTTAATTTAAAAACAAGTTTGTCTCCTGCGTTATTTTTTGTAGCCGGTGGTCCAGGGAGGAGTTCATAGGCAAATTCTCGAGTTTGTAGTTTTTCAATTTCTTTAGGATTATTCGGAAGCGGAATTCTTACCCCATTACATATCGCATTTGGGGTATGTTTGACAGCCATGACAGCTTGCTCACTATGATAATCTAATCCCATTTCTTCCCAGTCAGCCTTGGCTCGAGCTAAGCCAGAGAGATATAGCCCTCTTTTTACACCTTCCATAGTTACCACTCCAGTAGATTTGGCCTGCATAGTACCTGCTAGACTCTGAGGACTCTGGAGACTCCCATAGCCTACAATCGCAATATCTGGAGTTTCTCCTCGATTCAAAGCCGCAAATAATTCTGTCTCAAAATCATCCAGCCATTCTATAGGATAACTAAACCCATTTTCTTTAATTTCTGTGTTTTTATTAATTTCTTTTGCCATTTCCCTCATATGAGCCAACATTTTTTCATAGGTTTTTCGAGGGACTTCCTGTTCTTCGGTAGTTCCCATTTCATCAGAAAATCCAAGGGTTTGCAAAGCTTCTGCTTCTTCCTCTCCAACCTCATCTCCCGGAACCCATAATAATTTTTCAGAATTTGTCATTTTTTTAAAATTTAAAAACTAAGTCTTAGGTGAAATATACTTATATCTGAGTTTTTGTCAATAGATACCATGCTATTTTCTGGTACTTCATCCCAGTCTGGATCCGTGGGGGTTACTTTTTCTGAGGCCAGGATGATTTTGTGATAGCTATTATCATCCGTCCCAAAATCAATATGCCAGTGGTGTTCCTGAGAAAAAGCTTGTTTTGGTTTTTCTTTTTCTGGATCTTTTTCGAGAATAAACATGGTTCGATTTAGCCGTGTGGCCAGGAGGTTCTCTCCATCAGAAAGTAGAATATTAAAAGCTGGTCGTTGGGCGTTTGGGGTGTAGGTAAAATACAAGTCTTCTACAAACTTCAGGCTATTTCTAAGAGCTGTTTCCAGATCTTCTTTTTTTACTTTCGAGAAATCGGATTGAATTTCGTTCAAGAAACTCAAAAACAAATAAAAAAGATGCTCGGTGTCTGTATCTCCTTTTATTTCGGATAAAAAGTTTGGAGCAATTTTTGATCGAAGTTTATCTTGATAAACCTCAAACCCCATCATGGTCCCATTTTGAGCAAAGATAAACCGATCAAAGGTAAAGGGATGGCAGTTTTCTACTTTTTGATTTCCAAAGGATGCGGCTCGAATATGAGAAATAAAAATATGGCTGTTTATATTTTTTGCTGAATTTTCAAAGTCTTGATTATGATAAGCAGAAACGGCTTCCTTCTTTATCACAGGCGTTCCCTCTTCATCATAATATCCGAACCCCCAACCATCTTTATTTTTATGTCCAAGACTATCTTTTTTACTTTGTTTTTCTAGGGCATCTTTCGCCCGCTCTAGGTAGAGAGACGTATTTACTTTTTCTGAAGCTTTAAATCCAAACAGTCGGCACATTTTTTTATAATTTAAAAAATCTCTTTATTTTATCTTAAATAAGCGGAAAAAGCAAATTTTTTAGCACTTTCCGTAGATAAATTTTAATTTCTCAAAAATTGTCCTAAAATAAAGATGTAATTTTCTAAGCATTTAAGAGAGGTTTCTTCATGGTTTGTATGATTGTAGAGCGTTGGGATTTGCAATGTAGCTCCCTTTATCTCAGGTGACAAAGTTTGGACAGTGCCTAGCTCCATAATACCAAGATCATTAGTTGTTCCACCTTTTTTTGTGATGTATTCGTTTTTTATTAGGTAAGGAATATTATTTTTTTCACACACAGCACATAATTTTTCAAATAAATTAGTATTAAAAATAGCTTTTTTATCGCGTTTTCTTAAAACAATTATTCCTCGTTTTATAATTTCTTTTTCCAAAAAATGAGTGGTATCCAAAACGAGCAACAGATCTTTTTTTACTTCTAATTTGGACAAAATAATTTTTGCATTTTCTCCGATCTCTTCTTTCCCAGCAAAAATAGCTTTTCCTTCCCATCCGTTAGCAAAAAGTTCATAAATAACAGCAATACAAAGTACATTATCGAGCTGGCCTTTGATTTGTTTATTAAAAAATGAATTTCTACAAGAAAAAAGAGCTATCGGACGAGGTCCCACTAGATCTGGGTGAGCAGAATCAGACTCAAAAAATAATTTATTTGTTTTTTTTTCTATTTGGCCTGTTTTTAGGCTGCCTTCCCATAGAACATGCCCTTTTTCGGGATGATAAGAAAACACTTTTTCTTGGGAAAAATCATCTCCGGCCTTTAGAAGTGAATCAATTTTTTTTACCGGCTTATCCAAGATTTCTTTCCAATAAGAATACGCATAGTAGATTTGATTTTTGTGATGGACAAATCCGTGGCGATCGGCGTGTGCAGAAAGAACAAACTTACTTTTGTTTGGATTTTTTTCAATAACAAGACAGTCTTTCGTTCTTTTGGTTTTACATCCAAGAGCGGCAAAATCTTGTTCCAAATGTTTCAAAAAAGGTGTTTCAAAACCAATAACTGAAGGAATTTTTAAGTATTCGGAAGTTTTTTGAATAATCCGGTTAATGTTCATTGCTGCTTAAACATAGCTAAAACCCTATTTTTTGAAAATTAAAATTTGTAGAAACTAAATATCGACCAAAAAACTTTTTTTTTTATACTTCTTTATGATGACAAAAGAAAAAATATTGGTTACGGGAGGAGCCGGATTCATTGGCTCTAATTTTTGTAATATCAATACTGAAAAATATGAGATGGTAGCATTGGACAATTTTTTTCTAGGAGATCCAGATAATTTGGATGATCGGACCACTTTTATCGAAGGAGACGCCTGTCGATTAACAGATTTACAAAAAACCGGTGACCATTTTGACTATGTTTTACATTTGGCGGGGACTTCTTCGGCACCTATGTTTGGAGGGGATGGATTTGCGGAGGGGATCAGAAATTCAACCGAAAGTTTTACTCAGACGCTTGAATTTGCCAGAAAATCAGGAGCTAAAAAATTTCTTTATGCCTCGACGTCTTCCCTCTACGGAAACAATCCAATTCCACTGGTCGAAACACAGAATGTTACGCCCCCAAACTTTTATGCGGTGACGAAGTGCTTTTATGAACAGATTTCTGCTTGTTATCATCGGGTTTATCCTGAGATGGAGATCATCGGATTTCGATTTATGTCCGTATATGGACCAAACGAAGAAGCGAAGGGAGAATACGCCAATATTATTTCCCAGTTTATCTGGGATGCGGTTCGGGGCAAAATTCCAAAAATCTATGGCGATGGAACTCAAACCCGGGATTTTACCAATGTAGTGGATGTGGTCCAAGGGATGAGGTTGGCAATCGAAACAGGTCAAAAACTCGGGAATGAAGTTTTTAATATTGGGACGGGCCACAGTGTCTCCTTTAATGACATCATTGCAGCAATCAATAAGGCCATGGGAAAAGATATTAAACCAGAATATATCCCCAATCCCGTCAAAGAAAACTATGTGCAGGATCAGCACGCGGATATCACAAAAATTTCAAAAGTGCTCAGCTATAAACCAAAAATTGCGCTTGAATCAGGCATTCAAGCACAGGTTGATCAGGTGAGGCCTGAAAAAATCCGAAAAACGAGTTCGGACGATTTGTGATTTAATTAGTCTTAGAGCCTGTTCAAGATCCCTGTTTGAATAAGCTTGTTGTACAAATTTACTTGAAAAACCTTTTTTTTTCTGCTATAATCCCTAGAAAATAAAAATTTAACACAAAAAAAATGTTACTTCTTTCGACTGATTCATTACCGAATTATGGGCTTGAGAGAGTGTTTCTCTTCGCCAAAAAAGCCAAACTGGACGGAGTAGAGATCGCCGTGAGCGACAATCTAGATACACAAGCTCCAGAATACATCAAAAAACTAGAAAAACGGACCGGAATCCCGGTTCGAGCTTTTTCTATTTCTCCAAAAGGAGAAGAAGAACGAACGAAGGCTTTTCAACTGACTTGTCGTGAGTTTCCGGGGACGGTGATCAACCTCAATCCGCCAAAAATGATGGCTTTTGACTACAAGAAATGGTTGACCGAGCTCGTGCCTCGACTGGCTCAAAAATACGATTTGACCTTTTGCCGAAAAAATGTGCCAAGTAAAAATATGTTGGGAGTGATTCCAGAGAGAGCCGATAATTCTCTTTATGCACTTAAACAAGCGGGTGCAGTTTGTCTCGATGTAACGGCTCTGGCTGTCTCAAATGAAGAAATTATGCGGACGGTTTCCTTTTTGGGTGATCATTTGAAACATATTTATCTATCTAATGTCACAAAAGGAATTGCATATTCACTTCCACAGAGAGGAGTTTTGCCGATAGAGAGCTTTTTGACCAAACTAAAACAGCTCAATTACAAAGGAGATTTTACCCTAAAAATAGATCCTCGACAGCTGACCGAAGGAGATGATGAATTGGTTTTGGCCAAATTGAATGAAACTCGAGAGTTTTATGAAAAATATTTTATAAAAGGAGGACAAGAATAATACTTTCAAGTTGAGTTTTCCAAAAATTACAAATTTCAAATAACAAATTACAAATTTTGGATTTTGATTTTTCTTTTATTTCGTGTTAAATGCGGGGGTGAAATTTATTTTAAACGTGGCGGTGGACCCTCATTTTTGTGCTTTTTTTGATGACAATGATCGTTTGATTGAGAAGCATGAATGGATGGTCAATCGACGAGATGGGGCGGAAGTTTTTGATTTTTTGGAGCGAAATAATGTTTCTAAGCAAGATATCACTTTTATTGGAGGCGTTTCTGGACCAGGAGGGTTCTCTAGTCTGCGGGCAGGGGCGGGGATCCTGAATTCATTGTCTTTTGCCAAAGATTTACCAATTCATCAGGTGCGGGCTGATGTGTGGGTTGCGGAATTTTTACAATTAAAAGAAGAAAATTCAGATCATTTTTTATTAAATTCGTTTTCTGATGGCGTTTTTTATCTTGAAAAAGGGAAATTACAGCGAATAAAAATCGATGAAGCGGTCACAAAATTTGAGAATCAAAAAATGTTTGTTTTTCTTCTACCATCAGAAAAAAGGGATCGATTTCCTCAAAAAATAAATCTTTCCTTCGAAAATTCTGAAAAGGTGCTCCTGGAAGTACTCAAAAAACAAAAACCGAAAAAAACTTTTATTCCGGATTATGAGTTTCCACCGGTGTGATTTATTTTGAGATAGCTCTGAGCGCTCGGACAAATTCTTTTCGGGCGAGATCGGCTTCTGTTTTTAGCACTCGGGTATCGGTTTCGTGGGCAATTCGGTTTCTCATTCGGTGGAATTTCCAGACCTGACTTTCATTTGGAATTCGTTTGTTAATTTTCATTATTTTTTGGGCCGCGGTGAGGTTTCGATCTGGATAGAGGATGGCAATCCCCGCGACAAATATTTTATGAGCTTCCATGACGGCATGAGCCGGATCGAGGGATCTGGTTTTTTCGATTTTTTTCACAAATTTTTGAAAATCTGATTTGGCAAGTTTTGGAGTTTTCCGAAGTAATAAAACAAGAATCCCAAAGATCAAAATTCCTCCGAAAATAACGATAATCAAAATTAAAGGGTCCATCTTTATTTTTCTTTTTTTAGTTTAACTTGTTCGTGCACAAAAAACAAAAGTCCACCGATGATGAGAGTTGCTCCGAGTAATTTTTGTCCAGAAACCGTATCTCCGAAGAGAATGTAGCCTCCTATTAAAACTAATACTGGTTCTAAAAAGAGAAAAACATTGAGTTTTGAGATGGGGAGTAGTTTGTGCGCTTCGAAATAGCAGTATCGACCTAAAAATATCCCAAAAACTTGAGATAGGGCTAATAAAAATAAGGCCGGGAGGGGGAAAATTGATAGTTCTTTTTGAATGCTAATAAATATTCCGATAATGATTGATAGTAATATGGCTCGCACATAGGTAAAAGAAAAAGTTTCGAGATCTTTTCCGTATTTTTTAACGAGAAAACTTTGTCCCGCATAAAAAAGTTTTGAACTTAGTACCAAAGCTGCTGCAAAAAGAGAGCTTTTTCCTTCAAGAGTACTAATGAAAAATATTCCCCAGATCGCTAAAAATATCCCAATAAATTCCTTTACTGAAATTTTTTCTTTTAGAAAAATAATTCCTAAAAAGAATGCCCAAAGTACTTCTGATTGAGACAATAGGGCTACAAATCCTGATCCAGCCATTTTTACGGATTGGAACCAGAGAAGTGCTCCAATAGTAGTGATAAAAGCAATAGCCAACAGTAGTTTTCCATGATTTTGCGTTGTTTTTTTAAGGTTTTTTCTGAATTTTGCGTGGCTTAATTTAAAGGGAGTGACCAGAAGACTTCCTCCTATGAATCCCCAAAAAATAGCATTTTGAGCATCGACTTCTGGGTAGTTTCTAAACGTATAATCTAGGGTGAGGTAGGCCAACATCGCAAAGAAAGCAAAGCCAAACATAAGCAAATATCCTTTGGTTGTTTTTTCCATTTCGCCCCCGATCGTATTGAAAAAATCTGAAAAAACCACTAAAAAACCTCACGCCTTATGACAAAAACCTACGCGATTCGGACTTTTGGATGCCAGATGAACTACTCGGATTCGGAACGAGTAGCTGCTCAGCTAGAGCAATGTGGTTTCACAGAAACCGCAGAAAACCCTGATCTTTTGATCGTAAACACTTGTTCTGTCCGTCAAAAATCAGAGGACAAAGCGTATGGATTTATCGTAAATCAAAAAAAAGAATCACCAAAAACCAAGATTGCGGTCACTGGATGCATGGTGAGGCAAACCGGTGATCGAACCAATTCAAAAGATAAATTATTAAAACACGATCCGATCGATCTGGTTTTTCGGATTGAAGATACGGCACAATTGCCCAAAATTTTAAAAAATCATTTTCCTGATTTTTTATCCGTACAGACGCCCAAATTGGGCGTCTCCACAGGAAAGGAAAATGATCATTATTTCCAAATCAATCCGAAAACAGAGAATCCAACCCAGGTTTTCGTCCCGATTATGCAGGGATGTGATAAATTTTGTACCTACTGCATCGTGCCGTACACGCGTGGTCGAGAGGCTTCGCGGGATATGGCAGAAATTTTTACTGAATGTGAAAAGCACGTCAAATTCGGAGCCAAAGAGATCACGCTGTTGGGGCAAAATGTGAATTCTTACACGCAGAACAAGAAAAAGTGTTTTGCTAATCTGCTTTTGAAAATTGATGAATTGCACGAAAAAGGATTGTCTCGATTGCGGTTTACGTCTCCCCACCCAAGGGACTTCTCCGATGATGTGATTGAGGCTATGGCGACGATGCAGACAAGTTGTAACTACATCCATCTTCCAGTTCAGCATGGATCAGATCAAATCCTTGAGGCGATGAATCGGCGGTATACAGCGGCGGATTATGAAGATTTGGTGGCTCGAATTCGAGCCAAGATGCCGGATTGTATGATCGCGACGGACATTATCGTGGGATTTCCGGGGGAGACGGAGGCAGATTTTCAGCAGCTTTGTGATTTTGTTCGGCGGGTGAAGTTTTCCTTTTCTTTTACGGCGATTTTTTCTCCGCGAAAAAACACTCCTGCCGCAGAGATGGAGTCCCAATTTGTTCCATTAGAAGAAAAAAAGCGACGATTTAAAGCATTTGATGACATTATCAAAGAAACCGGTTGGGCACATCGGGATCATTACATTGAGCGAGAAGTGGAAATTTTGGTGGAGAGTGCTGAACTGACCTCTGATGGACTCTACAAAAACACGGGACGGAGCCGAGAGTTTTTTGAGACGACTTTCATTGCAGGGCGGCCTTTTGTCGGTCAGGAAATGGTGGTAGAAATAGAAAGTCGGAAGGCATATACGTTGGTGGGGCAGTTGAAAGAAGGGAAATAGTTCTTCCACCTTCGTTATTTTTTCGAATAAATCCAGGCTTCAGCCTACGTATTTTTTGAGTCATGTTTCCAGACTATGGCTGACAGGTCGGCGGACAAGTAGTTTTTAATTATTTTTCAGCTTTTGACCTTTGACTTTGTAAACAATGAACGAACAATTATCCAAACTCTGGATCCTCTCCTTTTGACTTTGCCATTGTTTTGCGAAGTGACTCCATGAAGGCACCATGACGGCCTCTCCCTCTGGAAGGGGGCTCTCTTCTCCCTGAATCTTCGGAAGATATTGGTGGAAATTTTTTTTGAATTTCTTTGGTGTTGTTTCGAGCGAGGTTTAGGACTTCGTCAGATAAACCTTTTTTAGGATCGTCAGGAGGAACGATATCTCTCCCGAAAAACCATTTAACTCTATCACCTTTTGCTTTTAAGCCCTCAATTATTGAGTGAATCACATCATCTTCTAATACACGACAGAGTCCATCCTTATCCAAAAAAACAACTCCTCCTTCAGGGACTTTTTGATCTATTTTAATTTTTTGTTTTTTTAATACAGCTGTAACTCTGGCAGAAATGATTACTGGAAAATAATTAATAATAAACAAAACAAGTACTTCGTCGTCTTTTTTTGGGAGATTTTTTTCTGTTTCAGATAATTTTACCCAATGAGTTGCTCGTTCTGCCAAAAAATCCTCTATATGTGACTCCATTATGT
Organism: uncultured Candidatus Peribacteria bacterium; assembly: GCA_964344165.1. Lineage (GTDB taxonomy): Bacteria > Patescibacteriota > Gracilibacteria > UBA4473 > UBA4473 > CAYFMH01. The sequence continues at coordinate 22,225 of CAYFMH010000009.1, forward strand.
TTTAAAAAAAAGCAATTCCTTTTTATTTTAAAATTCATTTTTGTCAAATTTTTTTGGTTTTTTCTTATTTTTACAAAAAAATAAACAAATTTTTATTCTGAAAACCACAAAAAAAATTAAGAATGAAAATTTGAGACAAAAAAATGAAAAAATATTGAAAAAATGGCCTGCCAGGCGTAGTTTGCGTTCAATCTCAAATAGTCCCGACTTGTCGGGACAACCTTCTTTTTCCAAATTACGTTATTTTTGCTTTTTTTGTGAAATTGATATAAAAAGACAAAAAACAAAAACTAATGTCTCAGATACCCCCCTGGGAGTTTTTTATTTTTTATGATGAACAAAATACTCAAAAAAGAACAAGAACCATCCCCTAATAAAACACCCTCCCTTAGTGAAGCAAGTCCTGAGGCACTTAGAAGATTTATCCAAAGAATCCAAACAAAAACAAGCATCACTATCGATGAAATTTGGGGTGAAATATTAGATCAGATAAGCTCTTGTAAAGAAAGGGATTTGATGATCTATATTTCCGGTATGAAAAAGTTATCCAGCCTAGAGTTAGAACTCATAAAAATAAAATTAAAAATAATAGAATGGAAGCTGATCAAACATGATGAGGCCCCTAATAATTGCCTCCATATCAAAAAAAATCCTTAATTATAATTTGACTTTTTTGTAAAAATTATATAAAAAATCTTTGTTGTTAATTTAATCACTCAAAATGCCTGATCAAGAAAAAAAATTCGATCCAAAAGAAGCTGAAGAAAAGCTTGTAGCAGATTTGAGAGCAACTGCACATGATCTCCGTTACAATACAAAAGAACTTTCAGAAGAAATGGCGAGTAAAATTGAAGGGCATGTAGAAGTAATAAAAGAAATGGTTGCTTCTATCTCACAAAGGAAAAAAAGTTAAAAAAGAAAAAAATATCTAAATTCTCTTATCAAGTTTGATTTTAAAGAATTAAATAGGGAGCTTATGGCAGATGATAAGACCTGAATTAAAATTAAATCTTAGATAGAAAAGTAAATCTTAGATAGAAAAGAATAGATAATTAAAACAAATAATTTCATAACTTATTTAAATGAAGGCTTATATTGAAAAAACAAGAAAGGAAATTCCAGATCGGTTGGCAATTATTTCAAGTCATCCAAATACTTCAAAATATTTAAAAGTAGTACAAACAGGACTAGAAGCAATAGAAAGTTTTACAAAAGATCTATCTTTAGGAGAACTACCTCCCGAAGTTATAAAAGTAGTTTCAGATATAGCAGCTGAAGTAGAAGGGGTTCTAGGAATAATTGTATTAAAAAATCGTACATGAAAAAATTTATGAGCAAGTAGAAAACGCTTTTATGCAATTTGAAGGCATGATTAAAACCAAGACAGGAAGGACAAAAAAGCAAGATTAGTTTTGAGTTTGAGAGGTAAAAAATTTGATAGTTGGAGAAATGTCCACTGGGAAATATTTTATAAGAAATGTGAAGGATATGGGTGGAATCTAATAAAATAGTGAGAGAGGAAAATTTGGCTTCTTAAAAAAATATAATCATTTCACCTTCACAAACCCTGCCTGTTCAGCTTCCATCTCAGAGTTAAAACAAGCCTCATACTTCAATTTTTTGTACCATCGAGAAGCCGGCGTGTGATATTTTTTGATGGGTTTCTTCTTGGATCCAGAAATATTCCCCTTGATCGGACAAGTATCATCAAATTCTAACTTCTTTTTTTGAACAATATTATTATTCTTAATTCTTGATAAACATTTGGTCCAGGCTCCTTTTCCATTTTCGAGAGCGTAATCTTCAGCGGCTTCCATTTCTTTTTTATAATAAAAATCTTTTGCATCCCATTTATTCTGCGCAAATCCATCCACCGCCATCACTTGATTTACAAAAATCTCAGGGACATACTTCCCCCTCGGAAGGAAAACATACCGTGGCAAAACAAAGTTCCCATCAAAATCGGTAATATCCCGACGTAAAATCACCTGCCGCCCTTGCACCAAATCTGCCAGATGTTGACGAGCCGAATTTCCAAAACAAGCAAAACCCGCTCTCGGATCATCCACTGCCGGGACCTCCAGCCCGAGCAATCGAACCTTGATTCCATTTTGGAGCTCAATCATTTTTCCAGAGATCACTCGCTTCACCATCCCCACAGAGACAGGAGCGAGGAATTGCCCATGATTTTTTCTAAATTTTTGGAATTGCTGACTCGATTTTTTGCGGATCTCGTGATGTTTTTTGCCGCTACATTTTCCCCAGATCCCCATTTCATTATTGATTCCCGCAATTTTGGCCTTTTCATATTTTTTGTCATATTTTTGATTTTTTTCGTCGGACAAAAATCGAGCCATCCCATTAGCGAGCAAAAACTCAGATAATAATTTCCCATCTGGCATCTTCACATGCCTCGGGTATTTCCCCGCGCGAGTCCGAAAAGTTTCATCTTCCAAAATTTTTATTTTTTTATCTTCGAGAAAACTCTTCATCAACCGAAAAACCGGCCGCGCATAACACTGGTCTTGGATATTTTTGGTATAAAAATCAAGCCCCTTAATCCCAATAATTTTTATCACTCTTCGGTCGTAGAGGAGCAAATGCTCATTATCGAGCACCCGATGGATAGTTACTTTTTCCCATTTTTTACTTTTAGAAACCGCCAAAAGAGTCTCCCATGGAAACAAAAAAGCCACTAACAAGACAAAACATAAAAATCTTTTCACCATACTTCTGCAATATTTACCATAAATTATTTGATATTTCAAGTGATTTTAATATTTTAGTTAATATTTTAGTTCTGTTTTTAATTAAAATTTCATGAAAGCTATTTTTTGCTCCATTCTCTCCGTTTTCGGTTTACTCTCTTTTTGCGTAGATGAAACAAAAGTTCCAAGTTCTGCATTTCAAAATCCAAATTCAGAGGGCTGTCCAGAAATCTCCCAACCGGTCTGTGGAAAAATAGAAATCCAATGCATAAAAACCCCCTGTGATCCAGTAGAAGAAACCTTTGTAAATGAATGTTTTGCCGAAAAAGCCAAAGCCACAGACCTCCGACCAGGAAAATGCGAAAAACAATTACAAATGACCAACCTTCTCCCGATCGGATCGGGATTCGGTGGGCAGGTAAATGATGAATTACAAATTAAAGAAAATTCAAAAAACAAACCTGAAATCGCAAATCCGCATTCCGAAATCCGACCTATCCGCCATAGCTCAAAGAACGACGGGGAAAATCCGAAATCATTGATTGCTTGCCCAGCCAACTATGATCCGGTCTGTGGAACAAAGAATAGTGAACAAAAAAATTATTCAAATGGATGTAAGGCGGAAGTAGATGGAGCTGAGGTATTGCACAAAGGAGAATGCACGGAAAAATCACAAATCACAAATTCCAAATCACAAACAAACCTGGAAGCAGAGCTAAAATCCGCCCTCAAACAAAAAATGAAAAGCCTTTCAAAAATCACAGATTTTGAAGTGTCCAAAATCACGCACCAAACCGATAACCATCTCCGAGGAATTGTAAAATTAACCGATATCCCCGGCCAAGGCCCCTTCCTTGCGGTGAAGGAGAATGGACGATGGAAAGTAGTTTTTCAGGGAAATAAGCCAATTAGTTGCAAAGAAATGCTTGTACTTGACTTCCCAACAGAAATGATTACAGATTGTGTGGAAGAAGTAATCCAATAAAAATGACCAGAAAAGTTACCGTTATCGGAAAAAGATTAGAAGAGACTCCTAATAATTATTGGATAAATTTTACTTCACCAGAAGTACCTGATCTTAACGTAAACGGAGAAATAAATACCCCTAAAAAATTAGCAAAAGTAGTCGCTGACGCACAAGAAAACGTAGCTACTCTTCTACAAGCAGACCAAAAATATAAAGATTGTGAAGATGTGGAAATCAAGTTTGTCAGAAAAATTACCGTCAAAAAAGAAGTGCACGGAAGAGATATCTTTTATTCTTCTCCCGATCTTCCCAGCCTTATCACCACCGATGATGCAGATGCCCCACTCTCGGAGAAAAACAATCTAAAAAGAGAAATAAAAAGAATTTTAAAAAAGAAACAAGGTTATGAAGGAGAAATAGAGCTAGAAATTATAAGAAGAATAGTAGTAAATTATGATGAAAACGAGAGAAAATTTATTTGTAGAGAGCCAAAATTTGAATGGAAACTTCCAGAAAAATTGGATGTTCACCAAGGAGCAAAGAAAGCCGCAAGAGAAATTAAAATTTTTTTAGAAATATTACTTGGAATAGTAGAAAAAATCGATTTACAAATATTCAGAGAAGGCGAATTATTCCACCGAGAAATATTAGATTTAAAGCCACTTATTATAATTTCCTTTGCTGAAAAAGATGGGAACTACACTTTCGAATGTCCTAAATTCGTTTTACCTTTTTTCAGAATTCAATGCCCCAAGTCAATGGCAAATAAAGTGGCCCAAGAAGAAATACCCAAAGCAGTAAAAAGTCATCTAAAAGATATCGAATTCAAAGGGGTTGCAGAAATACACATAGTAGATTCTTCAAATGGCGAAAAATTTCATAGAATGGAAATAACAATTTAATCACCTAAAAAATGTCAGAGCTGATCACCGACTGTGTGGGAAAATTTAAAAATCTGTAAAAGATGAAAAGAAAAGTTACAGTGCTGAGACAAAAACTGGGAGATGAGACCGGTCAGGTTGTTTTTACTTCCGCAGAAGTTCCTGATCTCAAAATCAGTGGAGAAGTAGATACTCCACAAAAATTGGTTCAAACGCTGAGGAACGTGACAATAAGAGTCCGTGAATTATTGGAAAACCAAAACGTAGAAATAAGTACTCTCAGAAGAATAACCATCTTAGAAACAGATGTCGAACGTGATGAATATGAATTTACCTGCCCAGAATTCTCAGACAAAGTAACATATAGAGCCTCCGGCACCGAAAAAGATCTCAGTAGAAAAGCACTTCCAGAAAGACTCAAAGAAACACTCTTTGGTCTTAAATGCTATGGAAGGATTGAAATCCAAATCGTTGATCTAGAAGGAACCGAACTTTATAAAAAAGAAATAATGATTTAATTTTTAACCTCATAAAAATGTCGGAAACCATCACCGTCTACCAAGAAACTCACTTTAAAGAAGTGCCCCCTGACCAAAGAGTAACTTCAATAGATCTTAATACAGGAAAGAAATACACTATTCCCTCAATTCGTTTGGATACATTCACCTCCGATCAAGTTCCTAGCTTCTCTTTTACTCAAACAACAAGAACTCTTGAAGATTTAGAAAAAACTATGGTTCTAGCCATAACAGAAGTTCAATCCAAAGTAGCAAAAATTCTGGACAAAAGTGCCAATAGCATAGAAATAGAAATTATAAAAAGAGTGGTCATCACTAAAATAAAAACTACCAATAGTTGCCGCTTCGAATCCCCTCTTTATGGATTTAACTATCCTACAATGGGAGCAAAACCAGACTGTAATAGAGTTACAGAAGCAATGTTACATTTCATGGAAATATTCGGAGAAGTATCCGGAAAAACAGAAGAAAAAGTAAACATTCAAATTGTTGGTGAGGAAAGGCAACTTTTGCATCAAGAAATAATTAAAACACCAAAAAAATTCAGGCTTGTTTTGCTCCCAGATGGAGAGGAAAATTATATGCTTTATGCTGATGATCCTTTTCCTTCTCCTTGCTATCCAATAGAGCAAGCTTCTTTTGTCGCACAGTCTCACCTACTTGTACACCACTGTTCAGGAAAAACACAAGATGCCATAGTAGAAAATGATGTTCCCACTGTTCTAGAAAAACTTTTAAAGCTTGAACCATACAAAAACATAAAAAAAGCAAAGGGAGAAATTGAAATTCCCAATCCTGACGGAGTAATTAGTGGATTTCTAGATGATGCAGAGGTAGTCATTGAAAAAGATGAAAAAGGCCAAACCCAAGTAAAAAAAATGGAACTCCCGGGTGAGTGGACACCTGAAGACCAGGAAAGAATTGATAAATTATTAGGACTTAATGAAGGCTAATCAACTTTCTCCCTTATTTACCAGCTCGATCCAATCAATCTTCGTCGGACAGCCTCTGATACATCGCCCACACCCCGTGCACATCAGCTCATTAAACTGCTCTCGGAAGTACTCTAGCTTGTGAAATATCCGGTGCTTAAACCGATTTACGAGCGTGTTTCGAAACACATGTCCTCCCGCGACTAAGGTAAAGTCTTTGTACATACAAGAATCCCACTTCGCACATCGTGTTCCACACTTTCCGGATAAATCTGTCTCATCCTCAATGTCAAAACAAAGACACGTCGGACAGAGCGTCGTACAATCCGCACAACTCAGACAATCATCAGCTCCCTTTTGCCACATGTCATTTTTTTCCCAGAGTTTCTCAATCTCGTGCGTTTTTAGCTTCCGTTCACAATCTGCTAAATCAGTTTCGTATTCTTCTTCTTTTACGCTCCCTTTATTAAAGGGAGCTGTCCCGACTTTGTCGGGACTGCCTGCCCGTCGTAGCCTTGGCGAAGATGGGAGGGATTTTTGAGCACTTACAAAAGATTTTATCAACTTTTCACCTTTAGTAGATCCACTCTTCACATGCCAATTCGCACCACGATCAAAAATCATCAGATCATACCGATGGGTTAAATTCATCGAATCACAAAAACAATATTCATCCTGCTGTTTATCACACCAGAATCCAACCAGCGTAAGATTTTCTCGAAAGGTTTTATAAAAATTCATTACCGGTTCTTGGTGGAGAAAAAGATGATCATTGACCGCAAAAGCATTGAGATCACATAATCGCAAACCAAAAAGCACTCGTTTCTTTGGCTTTTCTTTGGTCACTTTGAGCTTTTCTCCCTGGAAACTAAACAATTCCTGCGTTTCTGGAAAAACATACTTCTTGCTCGTAAACCAAGAAATCCCCTCAAAACAAATCTCGTCCACAGATCCCACCGGCAACATTCGCAAGAATTGATCATCCTCTTTTTTCGCCGGGGCAATGATCTCCTCGTTGTCCTTTTGCAAAAGTGCAAAGAGATCTTTTAGATTTTGTTTTGGAAAAGAAATGCCTTTTTTGTTCATTTCTCTTCTATTCTAAAAAAACTTTCAAAATCCTTCAATCAAACAACCCATGAATATCGTGTTTCTCTATTTAAATTAACATCATTGCTGATACGCAAGCTCAATCTTCAATCTTCCACAACTTTTCCTCCCGGTGAAGCGATATGAGATCCCTTAGGGGTTTGGGGGGATGACTGTTTGAGGCCCAAACTAGCAGATAAAACTCGGCAGCAAGAATGCCGAGTTTCGTTCCCCCCAACGGTTTTTGGTTCGTTTTTGGCGGCAAAAATGAACGCTCATCCAACTTTTAGCAATAACTCACTCACCTCCTGCTCTAACATCTTCAAATCAGAAACCCCAAAAGGCAGGCCAATTATCCTCACCCCATCAATCTTCCCACTCTCCCGCATCAATTTCAAAAAAAATCCCAAATCCAGATCGTGACACGTCGACGATCGAGCCAACTCCAAATCCTCAATCCGATCCAAAATCTGAACCTTATCAATTCCCTTCACCACGTCCATGATCCAAATATCCCCAGATTCTGAAAGAATCTCATTTGGACTCTCCGCCATCACAAATTCAAAATCCGAATGATTGATTTTAGCTGCTAAATTTTTGGCAACCTCATCATCTTCGATAAATTCGTTCCCAAAAACAAATATTTTTTGCATTTTGCTTTTTTCATTATTCTCTTTTTGTGACTTGGCACAAATTTCTCATTACTGGGATAGTTCAAGGCGTCGGATTTCGACCGTTTATTCTCCGTGAGGCGAGGAAATCGAGATTGAAAGGATACGTAAAAAACACAGGTGCTGGCGTAGAAATTGTCACCAACGACAAAACCCAAATATCAAAAATACTAGAAAAAATCCCCCCTCTGGCAAAAATCGATCAAATCAAAATTGAAAAAATTGAGGATGAAAAATTTGACGAATTTATAATTAAAAATTCTGATCCTCCCCTTCCCCGTACAGACGCCCCGCCGGGGCGTCTCCACCATAATTCAAATACATCAAATTTTTCCATCCCCCCCGATATCGCCCCATGTAAAAATTGTAAGAAAGAATTATTCGATCCCAAAAATCGTCGATATCAATATTTTTTCACGAGCTGCACCAACTGCGGCCCCAGATTTTCAATTGCAGAGAAATTCCCTTTTGATCGAGCTAACACCACGCTGGAGAAATTCCCCATGTGTGAGGAGTGCAAAAAAGAATACTCGCATCCTGACGATCGAAGATTCCACGCACAAACCATCGCCTGTGAGATCTGTGGCCCTACCCTCTCCCTTTATGATTTTTGTAAAGACGCAACATGTTGCGTCTCCAGCAGAAACAACACAGCAATCCAAAAATCCATAAATCTCCTAAAATCAGGTGAGATACTGGCCATCAAATCAATCGGCGGATTTAGCCTGATCTGCCTGACGGATAAAAAAGCGGTTGCCAAACTACGAGATCTTACACATCGCCCAAATAAACCTTTCGCCTGCATGACAAAGGATGCAAATATGATTAAAAATTTTGTTCATATCTCCAAAAAAGAAAAAGAAATCCTGGAGTCACGAGAGCGACCAATCGTACTATTGCACCGTAAAGACGCCCAAATTGGGCGTAATCATATCTCTGAAAACAACTTCCTCGGATTTTGCCTCCCCTACGCCCCCCTGCACCACCTGATTTTTGAGCATCTGGATGAACCTATCATCTTCACCTCGTCTAATCTCCCTGGTATTCCAATTACCACAAAAAAAGAACAACAATTTGTCCCCCATGTCCTGGATTATGACCGGGAGATTGCGAACTTTTCGGATGATTCGATCATAAAAATGATAACAGATCATCCCCTCCTCGTGCGTCGAAGCCGCGGTTTTGTCCCGGCTGAAATCCCCACTCCCAAAAATTATCAAACATTTGAAGATGACATCCTCGCCGTCGGAGGAGAAATGAAAAATACCTTCTGTCTCAAAAAAGGAAATGCACTCCTTCTCTCCCAGCATCTGGGGAACACATCAGGACTCGAAAACTTTGAAAATTTTCGTACCACTCTCGATAAATTCCTGAAATTTACTGGGGCAAAACCAAAGATAATTTTGTGCGACAAAAATCCATCTTTTAATACAACTAAATTTGCACAAGATTTTGCAGCAAAAAATAAAATTGAGTGTGTAGAAGTGCAGCACCACGTAGCGCATGTTTTTTCCACCGCGATAGAACATAATTACACAAATTTTCTCGGGATCGCTGTTGATGGAACCGGCTGGGGTGAGGATAATAAAATTTGGGGCGGAGAGGTATTTCACAATGATATCAGGATCGGAAAGCTAGAAGATCAAACCCTCATTGGCGGTGACATTGCCAATAAAGAACCGGTCCGAATGCTGATAGGGATTTTATCTTATTTTTTAGACGAAAAAGAAATCATAAATCTACTCTCAAATTTTAATGAAAAATTAATTAAAAATTGTCTCAAGCAAAAAAAAGAAAACTTCAACTGCATCGAGAGTTCTAGCGGTGGCCGCATCCTCGACTGTGTCGCCATCCTCCTCGGATTGGCGGATAAAAATAACTATGAAGGTCGATGTGCACAGATGCTAGAAATAAAAAATAATAAAAATGTTCCATCATTGAAAATTGAAAATTGTAAATTGAAAATTGAGAAAAAAGATAGTTTAAACATTCTCCTCACCACCATCCTCTTCCAATTCCTCACCGAAAACCTCGACAAAATCTCAAAAGAAGAACTCGCACATCTAGCTCAACTTTACCTGGCAGGGGGACTATTCAAGATTGCCAAAAAACACAACTCAAATCTACCAATCGTGGCCTCCGGAGGATGTGTCTACAACTCTATCATGACCAGCTTCTGGCAGGAGAAAAATATACTTCTCAACCAAAATGTTCCCTCCGGAGACGGAGGCATTTCAGTCGGACAGATTGCGTATTTTCTCTGGAAAAACAGAAAGTAAAAACCTTGTTCTACAAAAATATCGTTATTCCGACTGTTCTCCGACCTGTCTGTCGAATCCTCCCGAGTCCTCGGGGTTACTATTTTGAGTACAATGGAAGAAAATGCAGCTGAACGAATTACTTTTTTCCACTACAGGAGTCCAAAAATCATGTTTGAAGACTAAGAAACATCACTGGACAAGTCGGAGATCGCAGGCATGACAGTAGATGATAATTTTTCAAAATTTGATACAGTGAAAAACCCGATCAGAATAATCACTTTTTAATACATTATCATTTAATGCTGTAATCTTTCTTAGAGTCCAATCATTGCCTTCACATCTAGACCGAAAGAGTCCTTCTTGCATTGTGCTTAGCCCAGAAAGAAAAGGGAAAGTTTGAAAATAGTGAAAATCACCTAAAATTTCTGCTGATTTTTTACGAATCATTTTGATGTAGTTTTCTGCTTCTGTTATTATTTGTATGTCTTGGTCTGTAAGGTGCCACTCATTTACCTCTTCTTCGGGAGGAAGAATTTTTTTTACAAACCCAGAAGCAAGTAATTTTTCTTCCTGTGTTTTTACTTCTTCGAGAAGTTTTTCCCAAATAATAGGAATTCGGAGTGTAGCGCCTCCCAATAGCATAATGTGTCTTTGTGCAAATTTTAAGCGGCTGGCTCGTTCTGTTTCTGGTTGGCCACAGATAGCGTTGGCCAAAACATTTATTAAATTTTGGAGAGCAGCTTCTCGATCATCACCTGGTTTGTGAAGACAGGGGATGCAAGCTCGAAAAGCTTCCATGAATTCTGCATCAAAACTTAATTTTAAGCCTGTATCGAAAGTAGTGTCGATTGCCATTTTTTTTTGTTTTTGGGAAATAAATATAACACAGATTCTTTTCAAAGAAAGCAGAATGGCTTGATTTATCTAATGAGTTTTCGTCAAATTGCAAAAGAAAAATTAATGATTAAGATTTGAAAAAAGAAAATAAGAGTGGGAATTTTTAATTTTTAAATTCAAATTTTAAAATAATTTTTAAAACTTTAATTCTTAAACTAATGCTTTTGATTTTTTAGTTTTAACTTTTTTATCCATGAAATATTCTCATCTCTTCACCAAAACTCAAAAAGAACTTCCCGCCAAAGAAGATTCTCGAAATGCCGAACTTCTCATCCGTGCAGGATTTATCCGAAAAGAAATGGCTGGAGCCTACACTTTCCTCCCTCTAGGACTTCGTGTACTGAGGAAAATTAGTGACATTGTCCGGGAAGAAATGGACAGAGTGGGAGCTCAGGAAATCCTGATGACTTCCCTTGCTCCGAAAGAGAACTGGGACAAAACGGGGCGATGGGAGACAGTAGATGTGCTGTACAAACTTGAGATGGCGTTGGAAAAGATGGCGGCTCTTTCCCCGACCCATGAAGAAATTGTGACCCCACTCGTGCAATCTTTTGCCCGTTCGTACAAAGATCTACCGATTTGTGCCTACCAAATCCAAACCAAGTTCCGAAACGAACCGCGTGCCAAATCCGGGTTGCTCAGGGGACGAGAATTTCTCATGAAAGATGCGTATTCTTTTCACACTTCGCAGGAGAACTTTGAAGATTACTACGAAATGCAAAAGAAAGCCTATCACAAAATCTATGAACGACTGGGAATTGGAGATCGAACTTTGCTCGTGGCGGCCAGCGGTGGAGATTTTTCGAAATTCTCGCATGAGTTTCAAACCCTTTCAGAAGTCGGAGAGGATGAAATCTACATCGATGAATCCACCGGAGAAGCGTTTAACAAAGAAATTGCAACCGGAATTCCGAATGAAAAAAACATGGATGAACCGGAGGCAAAAATGGAAAAAGTAAAAGCGGATCGAAAGTTTTCCATTGCTGCCAGTTGTAAATTGCATGATTGTGAGCCGTGGCGAGTATTGAAAAATTTTGTATTGGTTGGTGAAAAATTAGGACTTTTTGTGGTCGCTATCCGTGGAGATTTGGAAGTAAATGAACTATTGGTGTCCAATGCTGTAGATGACAAAGTTCGTGCCGCCACGGAAGAAGAATTGAAAAAAGCAGGCTTGGTTCAGGGATTTATTTCTCCGGTTGGCTTGTCTCCCAAAATAAAAGTTTTCGGAGATGAAAGCATAAAAACCGTTCGTAATTTTAATACCGGTGCCAATGAATTAAATATGGATTTGAAAAATGTGAATGTAGGTCGAGATTTTGAAGTAGCCGAATGGACTAATGTCGCAGTTCCAACAAAAGATTTTAAATCTATTTCCGGTTCAAAATTACGAATCGAAAAAGCCGTGGAAGTGGGGAATATTTTCCCGCTGTCTACTAAATTCTCCGATGCTTTTGGGTACAACTTTATCGACGAGGATGGCAAAGAAAAACCCGTGATCATGGGATGCTACGGAATCGGAATTTCTCGACTGATGGGCGTGCTTGCCGAGCTTTTTGCCGATGATCGAGGACTTATTTGGCCAAAATCAGTGGCCCCAT
>CAYFMH010000010.1:0-29120 GCA_964344165.1 uncultured Candidatus Peribacteria bacterium
GCCAGGGACGCCAGGGACGCCGCCTGGGCCGCCAGGGACGCCGCCTGGGACGCCGCCAGGGCCGCCGGGGCCGCCGCCGGGGACGCCGCAAAAGAAAAACAAAACAGCCGTTTAACACAATTGGTCACTGCGGCGCATAAAAGGAGAGCGAAGTGAAAAGCATCGGATCATCGCAAATCGCCGCTGTGCTGGACCAGAGCCCGTACACCACGCGCTACCAGCTTTACCAAGAGGCTGCGAATGGAATTAAGGTTGAGGAAGCCAAAGACGCCCGCATGGCGATGGGCGTTGTTTTGGAGCCTCACATTATCGCGGCAGTATGTCGCGAACGCGGGTGGACGTATGATTGGAACGGGCCGACACCGACCGATCCCCTTGGGACCAGGCTCCTGCACCAGACTGACCCAAGAGCGTCCGCCCGCCCCGATGCCATCGCCCGTGCGCCGGAACATGGTGACAGCGACGGCATTCTGGAGTGCAAGCTGGTGAACATCTTCAAGTTTTGGGAAAATTGGGGCCGCGACGAATCCCAACCGCCGATGCACATTGAATTGCAATGGCAGTGGCAAGCGTATGTTACAGGGGCAACGTGGGGCGCAATCATCGTCTATATCATGGGCGGGGATGAATATAAGGTATTCAACCGCGAACCGGACGCCGAGGTCATCGCCACCATGATCGAAGCGAACACGTTATTTTGGCGGGACGTGGAAGGTAAAAACGAACCGGACCCGTTTGGTGACCCGAAAGAGGTTCCGCTGTTGGCGCTGCGCTACCCCGAAATCACGAATGCCCTGCCCGTTGATTTGGGCACGGACACGGACGCCGCGCAGATTATGGCCGATTATGCCTTAGCGCAGAAAAAATCATCGTTCTGGAAAAAGGCGGCGGACGGCGAAAAGGCGAAGCTGCTCGCATTGACGAAGGACAACCACGAAACCATCGCCACGGCAGATGATGGGCGGCGGTTCCGCGCCAAGGTGACGAAATCGAAGCGCGAAGCCGCAACGATTGAACGCAAGGCCGGTGTAACCACGCGGGTCACGGTCAAGGAACTGGAACAAGGCGAAGCGACGGAACAACAGAACGTGTTGGAGGCGGGATGATGGATATGCACATTCACAACGTCCGGGGGATAACTCAAGAGGAAAGGTATCTAACGGACGCCCAAGATATCGGCTTTTCGGTCACGAAAATCACCATTACAGACGCGAACAACAAGACGCACACCATCAACTGTTACCACTACGTCCCGCCCATTGACGGGGGAGACAATGACTAACGCACTCGCAACGCTAACCGAGCAGTTCAAGCCGTTATTCCCGCGTCTGGAAGAAAGTTTAGCGGGCGCAATCCCGGTGGAAAAGATGGTTCAGACCGTCATGGTCTCATGCGAGGCGAACCCAGGTCTGCTGGAATGTAACCGCCAAACTTTGTTTTCCGCAACGCTTGGCGCTTGCATGTTGCGCCTGCCCGTGGACGGCGTGACGGGGCAAGCGTACCTTGTGCCCTTCAAAAAGCGGGTTCAATTGCTGCCGGGGTATCAAGGGCTTATCACTCTTGCCGCCCGGTCCACCTTTGTCTGCCACGCCGATCTTGTGCGCGAACGGGATAACTTTAAAATGACATCCGGCAGCAACCCCGGCATTGACCACACTTACGGGCAGGGACAGAAAACCGACCGGGGCGCGGTGGTCGCCGCTTACGCCGTGTTCCGGTCCAAGCACTTCCCCGACGTTCTCAAAGTCATGGACCGGGCGGAATTGAACGAAGTGAACAGCGGGCGGAATGTCTGGAAGTCCAACCCCGAAGCCATGATGTTGAAAACCCCGATTCGGCGCGCGGCAAAACTGTTGCCCATGGATACCGCCCAGGATTTGGGGCTCGCCCTGGCGCTCGAAGAACAGCACGACTTGGGCCACCACGCCGAAATCACGCCGGAGAGGGTCGTTAGCGTTGATCGGGGGGTAAGTGTCGAAGACACCCCGCAAAACGTCTCAGAGCGGCTTACAGAGACAACCACCGCTACTCCGTATAGCCTTGATGTATGCGAAAGCGGGGTTGATATTATACAATTCCAGACGCCCGATAAATTTGTTGCCGGGTTCTTGCAAGAACTTGAAACCTGCACTGATTGGGAATCACTATTCAACGCTAACAGCGAAGCGTTAAAGCGCCTTCGCGGGGACGCCCCGGAGTTGGCAGCCACCCTCGAAATGGAATACAAAAAATGCAAATCCCGGCAATCATAATGGTGTTTGTTATTTCTGGCACAACAATCGACTTTGGGGACAATGCTGCAGCTTGTATACAAGAGGAGGCACGCCTAAACAAATTGGATATTGAAGCGCGATGTATTGGGGCGAACAACGCGGGGCAAAAACTATTATCTAAGGCAACTAAAAGCACGTCCGCAGAAACCGCCGCGCAAAACTTTGCGGAATACCAACGCAATTTGGCTGATATCAACCGCCGCCGCGCGGAGTGGGCAACTACTGATAGAGGTTGGTGCGGCATGGTTAGGCGGGGGTGGATCACTAAAGATGATAAAAAATATTGGCCCTATCAGAAAAAACCTAAAGAGTGCCCAAAATGGTTTATGAAATAATGTCCCTTAATGGGAGTGAGGAATGAAGCCCGAAACATTAATAGCGATACCCCGGAAAAGGTGGTCGCTGCACCCGACTTAAACAGCACCCAAAAGATTTCCGACTGCCTGCGGCTTTTTATTGGATTGGTGGTGAACCAGTTCCCAAGGGCGGCTTCATCGAGCGTGGCCGCGAAGTCGTTTGCGATTTCAAATCCCGCCAATAACGAGGGTTAGCGGGTCACCCCTGCCATGATGACCGTCCGCCGACACGCACGGCGGCATACATAATCATTCGGCGGTACCAGGGGACGCCGAGGGCCACCATGCCGTCGTAAAACATGTCGTCAGCTTCCTTGCGCGTCATGTCGAACGCTCCCGTGTACGCCATATCGTGGAAAATGGCGGCTTGAATATGCCGCCCGACTTGAGCAACAATGCCGCGAAGACGACGGGGGATTGACGCGAGGTCGGTTTCAAAGCCGTGGGGGACGATTAGCGCCCGCCCTTGCCAATAGGCATGGAGTTCATCGATGACGGTGAATTTCCCCGTTACGGGGCTGAACGATAGCGGCACGTCGTCTTTTCTGAACTTCATCACCAGCAACCCCTAGTCGCCGCGAGGTCCCAAAGCAGTTCGCGGCGCTTTTTGTTCCCCGTCGTATCAACATCGGCTTGCGTCGCCGCCGTCGTAACGGCCCCGGTAAAGGCCGCCGCTGCGCCCGTCACAAAGCCTCCTAGAAGCGCGATAGTGCCCAGCCCTACCCCAACGTCCCGGATCTGCCCCAAACGCCCCACACGGGCAATGCGGGCCGAATGGGCGTCCATTTCAGCGAAGATACCGTCACAAGACGCGGGCGGGGCCGTGTAGGGGTTGATTGTGGAACACGACACCAGCAAAAACGCGGCGGGTATCGCATAAATGCTATATTTCATTTCGCCAATCCTTGATTTCAAAGTGGCCGGGATCATCAATGGATTTGAAGCGTCCGCCCCAAACCAAGGAAACGCCGCACGTTTTTGCCATCGACATAATAACCCCCGCCATATAACCGAATTCCATTTCGTTGTCCCAATCAATCCCGTCGGTCCACGGGGCAATGTCGATGCCGAATGACGGGGAATGGTTATGTGGGGATTCAAGCCACTTGGCTTTTGACCGTTGCGGGCGGCTGTGGTACGCGGCCATCTGGTCTTTCTTGTTCCGGTACCCGCAAACGATGGTGATGTCGTATTCCTTGATAACGGAATTCATTACAATCTGTATCCGCTTATCACACGTCGCCAATCGGGCTTTTGAGGCGGGACTGAATCTGAACATTAAGGCGTAATCGGGTTGGGTTGGGTCATATCTTTAAGCGCGGCATTTACCAAATCCACGCCTAATTTCCAAGCCTCTTCTGGTGTAAGAGGTTCTTCAATAATGATTTTACCGTCCACATAAACCTGCAACATGATCGGCTGGCGTGGGTTGCCGGGGTGGGCAATGACAAACCTCAAAAGCCCGCCCTTTTCCGTTTGAACGTCAGGTATTCCGCAGCCTCTTCAACATCGTGTAGCGTGGTTACGAGACGCGGGTCATCATCATCATATTGTGGATCAATAATCGTGGTTGAAGCCGGGGTTATGTTCTGGTTCGGCAATCCCTTTTCCTGCGCGAAACGGTCGTGGATTTTGTACCCCGCCACGCGGAGCGCATGAGAAATCAGGCCGTCCGATGGCGATTTCAAAAGCTGATACCCGGATATGTGCTTGTGCCCGCAAGTCAGGATATGGTCGCGCCAACCCATCTGCACCGCCTTGGCCGCCCCGTGGACCGTGTTCCACATGGAATGACCGCTGAAATCGTGCCGCGCGTTCACCCGCACCTGCTTCCCGTTCGGAAATTTGAGGTTAAGGCGCACGCCCCAGGCATCATAGACGCCTTGCTGCGTTTCCAATATCCACTTCAACGGATCACCCGCGCCGGACCAATTATCGTGATTGCCGCCGACGATGTAGAGCCACCGGACGGAATTTACAAACCATTCAGTTAGCGCCCATGCCTCGGCGGCGCTGGTGGATTGTTCCGAAAAAAGATGGGCCAGACGCCCCGTCCAGTTGTTCAAATTGTCGCCAACATTAGCCCCAAACATCCCCTCGGTATCGTTCACCACATGAACGTGGCGCTCCAACAGGGCGATATCCGTACCGTTGTCGTCAACGTGTGGGTCTCCAAAATGGGTTATCGCAATGGGGCCGTCGATCTTGATTTTGACCGGCACGAGAACGCGGGCGGAACGGGCTTCATAGGTCTGGGCGTATTGCTGTTTCCGGCGTTCTATCAAGTCCTCGACCGGCAGCACTTCAGCGGGCAGTTCGGGGGCCGAAAACGGTTCGTGGTACGGTTTGAGTTCCATCGATACGGCACGCTTGTATCTATGGTCTAGGGTTTGGCGAGGGATGTTGAGCGCACGCGCCGCAGCACTAACGTTGCCGTGAATTTCCACAGCGTTAATTGCCTCTTGTAGAACCTTTACAGGACAAGGTTCTTGGGCCATTTACGGGATATTCCGGTCCAGTTTATCCAAAATGCGCTCCAATGCCGCGCGGGCGTCGTTGCGGAATTCCTTGTTTCGTTCGGCGGCGGCGTCAAGTTTTGTCTGGATAACCGCCTGCGCCCGCTGTACTTCGTGAACTTGTTCCTGTATCCCCTGGACGTTCTTGGTATTGGCGTTCGCGTCCTGCTTTACGTCTTCTAACTGCTGCGCCATCGTCGCCCAAGCCACTCCAACGACAAAGGCCGCCAGCACCAACTGCAGCAGGTGTTGGGCAAGGGGGGATAGGTCGTTGAACTTTTTCAAGGACATCCTACACCTTACTGTCGGCAGATTCCTGCAATTCCCACCGCACGGGCACAACGTCCTCACCTGAAGCGGTCACACAAAGCATTTTAACGCCGTGCCTAAAAAAAGTGACGGTTATGGACCACGATTCGCCGTTTTCGCTTGACCAAAGTTCCATAAGAGACCCGTTGTTACCCATCATTTGCTGTATAGGAGCCTCTTTGAAGTCCCTGTCCAAGCTGTTCCGCATGGCCTGCCATTCCGCGCAAACCGGGGCCGCTCCTGCGAATATGGGGAATAAGCAGATTGTGGCGGCCAATAGCGCGGTGCGCATGTCATTTCTCCTCTTTGGGTCGTTCCTTCCGGGCCTTGATAATCACTCGTTGTTCGTCCACGGTGCGCCCGTTTTTCAGGCGGTCCACCTTGTCGGCGAGGGCCTGTTCCGCCCATTCGAGCCCGCCGTGCTTGCGGATTGACCACTTCTGCGAATGGTCCCACCATGCGGTCGCGTCGATGCCGTGGGCTTCGAGAACTTCGCGTTCTTTCGGTTTCAAATCCCTCATAGCGCCGCCTTTATCACTGCCTTCATTTGCCCGACCGTGCGCCCGCTATCCGCCGCCATGACCTTAACCAAGGCGCGGATAATGGGGTTTTTGGCCATATCGCTTTCAGCTACCTTTTCGGCCAAGGGCGTATCCGGCAGCTTGGCGAATTCCGCAATCGTTGCCTCGACATTTTCATCGCCACCACGGTTCCATGTCGATTGTATGTAACCATCCACATCATCAACGGGGATTTCCCGTTCGCAGATTGTGCGCTGTTCCGGGGTTAGTGTGTAACTCATATTTCACCTATGCTAAAAGAACGATGTTAAGGGAATCGTCGGTTCCGATATCGACCACCTTGGATCCGCCCGCCGTCTCTGTTGTAACCGTCAGGGTATCGGACGTATCCATATCGGCCACAACAGCGCGGGTGTAGGTCGTATAGTCGCCAATAGCGCTATGACTGACCGCCCATGGGTTGGAATAGTGGTAGTAGGTCCGGTTCGACGTAATGATATTGAGGTCGTTTTCGGTGTGGCTGGAATTCAGTCCGCCGGGAGCGTGCCGGACAATAATTAAGTATTTGCCCGTCTCTGGAGCCGTGAATGTGCTGGTGCCGTCAAAGTCCGATCCGGTATCGAAAACCTCTGTGGTGTATTGGATGGTGTAAACCGTGCTGTCGCCGGATTTGTTGAATTGGCTAGCGGCAAAGGCCAAAACCTTTACGTCAGAGACGCTAGGGGCGCTTGGAACTAGATCAAGAATCCCCTGCACGGTATCCTTTTTGTGCCGGTTGCTGTCCGTCGCGTCGGCGAACATGATTTCATCGGACGCCGTGATAACGGTATCCGCCTTCGCCGTGATCAATTCCTTTTCGACGGTCGAATACCAATCTGTAGCATCAACGGCGGTATAAAGACGGCTTTCACCGGGGCCAATTACAATCGGGTCCACGGCATCGGCGGAACCGCCATCGATCTTGTCTGACGTATTTGGCCACACCTGGATGGTTTGTGCGCTGTCATCATTGATAACCAGGCACTCAAGCCCCGCTGTTGCGGTCAGGAGCTTCACGCCGTCGCCGTTCGTGCCCGACGTGGTAATGCGGTTGATTGTCGTGGTTAGCGCCGTCGCGCCCGCCTGCGTCTGTGTCGAACCGGCGGTTATTGAATCCGTGATACTGCGCCATGCGTCCGTCCCCGCTTCGGAATTCTTCAAATGCGACATTAACTCCCGGATGGCGTTGTTGACCGTGGAAGGCGCGTTCCCTTCATCGATGTCAACATCGCCGACAACGGTGTTGTTGCCCGCCGTGGCGTCGTATTCGTTAATTCTATCTTTCGCCATGCCTACCGCCTTTGATTTGTTAAGCGCCCGGATTGGAACGCCGCCCGCGCTGCCGCCCGCGCTTTCGTCGGGCCGATGCGCCCCAGCCCATGCGCCACTTCACCGACCGCACGCGGCGACGTGCCGGGCATCAATGCCAACAACAGCGGATTTTGCATATAAGACCCGCCTAATATGCCGGTAATTAAGGCGTTCCCTGCCAGTCCGCGCGGCCAAATTGGCTGCATTGCCTGACCCGCCAGCCCCGGCATTAGTGTGCGCGCGCCCGCGCCTTCAAGCGCGCCGCCCAACTCTCTGCGGCGGCCCCAATGGGTTGTCGCATTGTTCCGCATGATCGTTTGAAGCTTCCCGACCGTCGTGGACAAGTTTGCCTTTTTGCCCCCAGGCATCGACATTGTGCGTTGAATTTCGTCAATCAGGTCAGATGCTTCCTCATACCCCTTCATGGCTTTTGCGTAATCCGGGGACGCCTCAGTAATGACATCGCGGATAGCGTGGTATACTTCGCCCGCAACGTCCTTTGCCGCCTTTTGGTCATAAGGAATATCGTCATAGATATTCCAAATTTTTTGCTTTAGTGCGTCGAAGCCCTCAACGGTGTGAAACTCCGACGGGTCAAGTTCGCGCCAGTTTTCAATAACATCGGCAATTTCGTCCCATGCCTTGGTCGCGCGCGGCCTAATATCTTCGCCCTTGAACCGCCCTCGGTCAGCGACATCGTGGAGCGCGTCCTTGATTTTCTGGAAATCCAAAATCTCCGTTGACGCCTTCGCGCCCTTCATTGATTTGAGGTATTCGGCACGCCGCGCCGCTTTTAAGCCTTCAAGACCCTTGCGCGCTTCCGCCACCATTTGGGCGGTCGGCACCTGTTCCCGGAGATTGGCCCGGAACGCTTGCCCCTGCGGGCCGCCGCGAACGCCGGATTGATAGGCTTGCCTTACCGCGTCCGCACTTGTGCCTGTCGCGCCACCAAAGACAGAGGTTGCCAACTTCCCCGCGCCCGCCGCCTTGGCCGCCGACCCGGCAAGTGACAGCGGGTCAATAGTCGCGCCGGTCTTTTGAATAACGCTGCCCACCTTCCCCGCCAATGACGGGGCGCGGGTAAGCATCGTCCCGCCGCCGGAAAGAACCAGGGAAAGATCGCCAAGCGCACCAACCGGGTCGGTCGCCAAGGTGCGTTTGATCTCTTCCACGCCGCCGTAACGCTTTACGAAAAACTCCCCAACCGCTTTGGCTATCTTTTCATCTGGATGTTCGCCAGGGATTAGCTGTTGGATAATCCCGTTCCCCAAATCCGCCAGACTTTGAAGCGTTTTCTTCGGTTCCATGAACGGCGTTATTGTGTCCTTGCCGTATTGCTTGGCGGACGGCCAAAGGTTTTCAATCGCGGCTTGACCAACATCAGACCACGGCATTTCGGGTGCGCTTTCGGGGATGGGCGCACCGGCAGATGCCTGAACGCGGAGCCGCCGCGCCTTGGCTTTTGCCTTCAAGTCCTCTCTTACTTTAGCCGGGTCCGCCATAATCCCACGCTTTCTGTCGTTCCTGCGGCGTCAGATACCGCCAATCTTCGGATGTAAATCCTGGTGCCGGAATGGCAGTGTTTAGCGCCGGGCGTGCTTTTTTTCTCAGCAACCCGCGCCAGTCCCTTATCTTTGCTAGCCGCTTGTCGGAAATCACCTTCCCACGCGTCACGCCGCGATACTTTCCAGCGCGCTCAACCAGTTCTTCAACATTCGGCAAAACGCTGCCTTCCATCGTAATCGACAGTATTTCATCCGCCATCGCGCGCATTTGCTGTCGGGTCGTGTCGCCCAAAAGCTGGCCCTCCGTCCAGTTTTTCAACAACAAATCAAGGCGCTGTTTTAACCCAACCGCGCGAGCTTGCATTTCGATATCATCGGACCGCACAACGCTGTCTTCAATCATGCGCTCAAACGATTTTATGGCGACAATGTCGGACGGGCCGGTTTTCTTGTCGAGTGCGGAACTAACGATTTTAGCGCCCCGCATAACCTTATCCGCGCCGTCCTTATAGGGCTTCAATTGTTTCTGCAAGTCGCCTTCAATAATGTAGGCACCTTTGCCACCTTCCATGCGTTTCGGGTTGCCCTTCGCGTCCCAATAATACGCCTCATATTCGGTCGCGTGCGGGGCGTAAGCTGACCGTTCTTCATCCGTCATCAGGCGGTTGATTTTGGCGTTCCCGGTTGGCCCGCCGAACATCGTTTCGCCGGTCGTCGGGTCGATAAGTGTCTCCGCTGCGCCGAGTTTAACTGGGTCGCGAGAAATTGCTTCCATGAATTCCTTGTCTGGACGGTCGGCAAGGTGCGCGTACTTCGGAAGTTTTCTCAGCAATGCGATTTGTTGCCGCCGTTTCGCTGCTTCCCCCGCCGCCATCGTCGCAGCCGCCTTTTCCCGCCGCCCGCGCGCCAATTGCTGTTGCACCAACTGGCGTTGCAATTGGCCTTGGGCCGCGCGTTCGTAAGCGCCCATTCCGGCTTGTGCCGCCTTGCCCAAAGCCCCGGCGAATGACGCCTGCGCCGGGTCTGTGGACGGGGCACGGGCTTGCAACAACGCCGCCGCCACCGCGCCAAGCCCGGCGTTGCGGGGCTGTAAGAGGAATGGTGTCGCGGGGTTTTGAACGGGGGTCGGCAGCGCCGCCATGTTGGCAATCGGCGCGCGGGGCGGACGCAAACCTAACGGGTCGTGCTGTGGTATCGGGAGCGGTTGCCCCGGTGCGCGGCGGGGAATGTTGAAATTCCAGATATCCGACATATTCGCCCCCTACCCAAACGCGCCTAGCGCCGCGCCGCCCGCGACAAACGGCCATGTGTACGGCGAACTCGTCAACGCCGCCATTTGCGCCCCTGCCAGGCCCCCGCCGAGCGCGCCCACCGCCGGGGACGCCCGGTAGGTCGGTTGGGTTATCGCCGATGTGCCACCGTAGTTGCCTTGGATGGCCTGCATATATGCCGCTAGTTTGTTTGCCGGTTTCAATTGTTCAAAGTTGAAGCGTTGAATTTGGTCGGCAAGTTGGGCCTGCCCAAGTGCCTCGCGTTGCGCGCCGACATTTGCCAATTGACCGATGTTCGCATAGTCGAGTTGCGCCATCGCCGGGAGGTTCTGCAACGCTTCCATTTGCCGCGCCCGTTCCTGCCCATATGTGCCGAAAGCCAGCGGAGCCACCGCGCCCGCTACCCGCCGCGTGAATTCGCTACCCGCGCCGAAGCCCGACGGGTCGCGTCCCATCGCTTCGAACCGGGACTGCACTTGGGGTTGGATGACATCGGATATGGATTGCGTTACGTCCGTTAGGTAGGGGTTCGATTGTCCCACGTAATCGCCAAGCGCCGTGCCCAGCATACCGCCCTGCGCCGTCGCCTCAAGCGGGGAACCGCCGAGCGCACGTTGCGTCTGCATGTCCAGGGCTTGACTGGTTTCAGCAGCAAAGGGCGTTACCGTGGACGCCGGGAAAAACTGGGGCGTCGGTGATTGGTAAAGATTTTGCGCTTCCTGAAAGCCGTAACTCAGGAAAGGCTGCTGCCCAGCCCAAGGGTCTTGATTCTGGACCGTCGTTGTGCTTCCGCTCTGTCCGCCGCCGCCAGGCATTACAAACCCTCCTCAATTAAACGATGGGTTTCTTTCCAACCCAAAACCTTCGCCCAACCAGGCCGCGCCCATGCTTCAATCCGCTTGCAGCCGTTCTGCCGCGCCCAATCCTTTATTCCCTCGATTAGACGCATCCACAAATCGCGATCTTCGCCGGTTACAATCAAAATCGAGCAAACCTTAAGCCCGGTCTTGTACGTCTTTAGCTCCGTTACCGCCAGCGCCTTGATTCTGCCATCCACTGCGAACCATAGCTGCATCGCCCGCTCGGTTAGAGCGTCAAATATAACGCCCTTGTCAAGCCGTCCGTTGCTCCGCGCCGTCGCCGCCTCTATGTCCCCTTCGATGATGGGCCAGTAATGGTCCAACAAGCCGGAGGGGACGGGGTGCAGCGTCGCGGACATTAGTAAATCCCGTACAGCCCGCCGACATCGGGTTCGATGCCGCCGCCCACGAATTCCGGGTCGCCCCACGGGTCCATTTGCGCCCACCCCGCTTGCGTCGGTTCTGCCAATAGTGCGGGCGTGGTGCTGGCAGCATTAAGCGCCGCCTGGTACCCCGTTTGGGTCGGAGACATAGTTTCCCAGGCTGCGCGTTCAATCTCTGCTTGCCGTTCTAATTCCTTCATGGCCTGATCTTCCGCTGACGTGCCGAGTAAGCCGCCTGTCACACTGGAAAGAATGGCGGACGGGTAACTAACTTGCTGATACCCCATCGGCCCCAACATTTGATTTTGTTGATACGCGCCAAGCGCGCCTGTTTGGGTCGGAGACATAGTTTCCCAGGCTGCGCGTTCAATCTCTGCTTGCCGTTCTAATTCCTTCATGGCCTGATCTTCCGCTGACGTGCCGAGTAAGCCGCCTGTCACACTGGAAAGAATGGCGGACGGGTAACTAACTTGCTGATACCCCATCGGCCCCAACATTTGATTTTGTTGATACGCGCCAAGCGCGCCTGTAAGTCCGCCGATTGTCCCTGGTATTGACACCAGCCCATCCACCACCGCGCCAGTGTCTTCCTTTAAATCTGCCCAAAAGTCACCGGACCCGCGTTGATTGCCGAAGGGGTCGATTAGCGCGTCATACCCGAAATCCGTATACCCCAACTGTGCCTCTTGTGCGCCCGTTCCATACCCGCCCGATTCCAGTTCCCCGAAAGGGTCTTCGTATGGTCCGTATCGCTCCTGGAGCAGCGCTGGGGCCGGTTGGGGCTGTGGGGGTGCTAGAAGGGCCGGAGGCGTCGTTGTGGGGCTGTACGGGGCATAGGGGCCGTCTGGGGCCCCATACGCCGCCATCGGCGCAAGGGGCGTCCATGCCGGGGTGTTGAACATTTCATGTTGGTAAATCAGGTTAGGCATGGCATCAACCTATTATGACCATTACAAAATCAAGATCAGACTGCGCGAAAGCGGTATGAGTTATCGTTAGCGTCCCCTTGTCCCGCGCGGAAATGTACCAGCCACCGTCCCGCCACATATCCGCCGCATTTGCCGTCTTCGGCGTAAAATCAACAAAGCTGTTCGGACTAATGCGGGTGTCCGTAATCGTGGTCGTCGTCGCGCCGTTCGACCACGTAACGTCTAGCACATTATTGGTCTTACCCGCCATGGCTCCGTTCGCCACTTCGCCCACCCGGCGTAGATAATCGCCTAAACGAACCAAGTATTCGGCAATTGAGCGAATCGGGCGTTCGTCCAGGTCGATCAACAACGAATTGAACCGCTTGGCGGGCGGGTTCAAGTCAGCGGTGGGATACGACGTGCGGGCCATTAGCGTTCCCCCGCTGCCGAGGCGATGGGCTGCACGCCGCTTGCGTGGGTCCAGGTGCCCCCCGCCGCGATGTTCAGGCGGAATTTATGAAACCTGTTCTTGTTCCGCACCGCGCACTTGCCTTCCGTCGATTGCGATACGGCTGTTTCAAAGGTGAAAGTGTCGTTCATGCGCGCGGCCCCGGCGATGGCGACCGTTTGCGTGCCGCCGTCCGCCACCGGGTAGGCCCCTGTCACCATGGACCGTTTGCCGGGATGCAGTTGCCGGACGCCGGTATCGATGGTCGCCGCCAGGGCATCGCCGCCGAAGGTGCCGGATTGATTTGAACTGTTGAACGCCGTCACTTGGAAAATGCCGCCCTGCCACGCCTTGGCGTCCAGGCTGAACGGCAGCGCGTCAATCGATGAGCTGATACTGTCGAGGTCTTCCAGGGTTAGCCCCGGCGTCATCCCGGTATGGATGAATTGTGTCGTAATTGTGGCGGTGCCCCACCAACCCGACGGCCAATGATACATGATGATCTTGTCCGGCACGCCGCTAGAGGCGCTGCCCGAAGCATAGGACATCATAAAAATTTGCTTAGTCGGATCGACCGCCGTGGAAATTGCCGACAGGTAGTTGTAATCAAGGTCGTCCAGTAGGGTTTGGTTCACCTTGCGGTCGCCGATGGGGTGTGATTCCAAGCCGTCCCACAAAAAGAACCCGTCCGAAGCGAGATAGAAAATCAGGCGGCCCAAGCGGGACACCGCCCCCGGCGCGATCAGGCCGCGTTGCGTCTCAATAGCGTCGAAGCGGAAAACCGTTGGACTGCCGACATAGGTCGCGCGGAAGATGGCGCGCTCCAGGAACAGCGCGGCCGTTTCGCCGCCGACGATGGCCTGCCCCGCCCCATATTCGCCGCCCAAGTCTTCGCTGTCGCTTTGGTTCGCCGCGCTGGCATCCATATCCGCCGGGTCAGTGATCGACGACCACCGCACTCGGTCGGGATACGCCGTGCCGTCTTCATTGACGTTGAACAGCATCAGGAACGAACCGACTTGCGCCATGTACTTGGCTTTGGGCTTCAGGGTCGAAGTGAAATAGGCGGAAAAGGTGTTGTCGCCCACCATGCCGATAACCTGAACGTCTTCGCCAATGCTCGCCGCCAACATGGAATCGGCGTTCGGCGCCTTGACGAAGTTCCAGCGTTCATCGGTGCCCAAAGTGAACCCGGAACCCGCCGAAGTCCAGACCGCACCGTTCAGATAATAGAGATTGGTTGCGTCGCCTGCGAAGGACCGGACGACGCCTGTATTGCCGGTCGCTGAAACGGCTCCCAGGCATCGTCCGGAAAGGGCGGTCGTGGAGGCCGCCTGAAAATCACTGAAAGGCTTATAGCCTATCGGGCCGAAAGGGACAACATTAGCAACGTTGACGCAGCCGGGGTTGTCGATCTCCGCTTGATCCGGCAACCATTCGCCGAATTTGATGGGCGGCATAGGGGCTTTGCTGCGGCTGAGTTGCCGCCCTGCCGTCACGCCTGCAATAAGCTTTTCCATCAGTTATCCGCAAAGCCTCGACTAAAGCCCCGGAAGTTGGGGTTGACATCACTCACCATCGTCAATTGCCCGGACGGGTAACGGTCGCGCTTGTTTCCTTCCGCGTACTTGTCCGCCAATTGGTCATACATGGCGCTGCACTTCGTTACCTGCCGGTCGTCGTCCAGGAAGTCGGCGGCAAAGATCGACGTGGCATAGACGTAAATCTGCGGGTGGTTCGTGAACAGCGCCGGAACCGTCGTCAGAATGTCGTTTTCCTTCCAACACAGAATTTTACCCGTCTCGGAAGACGACGGGACGGGGGCCACCACGATATTCCCCGCTTCGATTGTGTAGATTTCCGGCGTCGCCGTAACCGAAGAACCATAGCGCCGCCAGAAGTCCGCCGGGGGGAAGTATTGCAGGGGCTTGTTCGGGTCTTTGTCCAGGTACAGGCGGCGGACGCCAAGGCACCCCGTCGGCAACGCCGTTTCCTGACTGGAAATCGTCAGGTCGGAAGTCGTTTCCATTTCCCGCCCGCGCAACCGCAAGTCCCCGTTGATCAGGGATTCGCCCATATCGATGCAGTCCGCCACCACGTCATCGGACAAGCTGCCGGTGTCGTCAAACTTGGCCTGAATGAAATCCTGTAGATTCGCGTAGGTGGCTAGAGCCATCAGGAAGCCTCCAAAAAGCCGTACCGCGTCGGGTAGTCGTACTTGTTCGCGCCGAGTTGAATGTTGTAAATCTGCGCCGTTTCTGGGACATGAACCTTGATACCTCGTCCCATGGCAACGCCGATCAACAGCGCCAGGTTCGGGCGCTGGTGGTCGAAAGCGTCGTCCTTTAGGTCCACGCCGTACAAGGCGATTTCCCGCGCCCCGATGTAAATAGCAAGGGCCAACATGTAGGCGATGCTTGAACCGTAGCGGTCGTGTTCCGGTATCCCCGGCAGCACGTCGTCGCCGACCGCCTCGAACGGATAGGCCAGCGCCATTGGGATGTCGGGATATGCCTGTTGCATATACACGGGCACTTCGCTCTCTTCCAAGTCCTGCCGATACGACAATTGCCGCTTGCCCTGCTCCACGTCGAAAATGATTTCCGGCGGGTGCATCTCGAACCAGCGGTCGAAGTGGGGTGATTGGTCGGACCACGGCAGGCCCCAATATTCCCAATCGGCAGCCCCAAATTCGACCGTATCGCGTGACGGGCCAAGCCCTATGACGGCAACCCTTCTCATGGGGCCTTTCGGTGCAATATCCGGGAATTTGCCGGGTTCTGCCAATAGGCGCGGAGATACGCCCAATTCGGATCGTTGATCTTGCGTTGGATGTACGCTTCTTTCTCGCCCTTCGCCATGGTGAAATATTGCCGCGAGGTCATGCCGTCGTCCTGCATCCACTTCATAATGATGTTCATCGGCACTTCGGCGAAATGGCGCATGGAACGGTCGCGGTTATATCCGTCATGGCCGCTGTTCTGGTTGTACTTGTTGGCGTCAATGATGCCCTCAACGTCCTGATAGGAGTTGATAAACGCCTCGCCCGTCGATTCGTCGGTATCGAACGTCGTAATAACGCCGCCGGAAGCGTTTAAAAGCCGTTTCATCAGAACGTGTACCCCGCCAAGGTCGCGTTCGTGGCAATGCTCGCGCCCGCCGCCGCAACTTCAATATCCACCTTATTCCCGCGCGTGATCTCAAGCGGCGTTTCGAAATCGTGGGAAAGCTGGTTATGAACGAACGTGCGCCAAATCACGGTGTCATCGTCTTCGATGGTTACCAGGAAAATGGCGGCAGCATCGGACGCAACGGAAATATGCGTTACGTAATGTGTTGCGTCTTCTACAGCCGCGTGTGTGATGGTGTCCGCCGTGTTATCGGAACTGGTGCCGTTTTCGGTCCAGTCCGTAGCGCGTGGTGTGTGTACCTTACCGGGCATCCTCTTTCCTTTCGTCGTATTGCTTAATCAGGGCCTCAATCCGGCGGTTGTTGTGATACGCCGACCGCGCCGCCGCAATGCCGCGTTCGACCGCCTCATCGCTGGCCCCGGAAATCAAGGCGGTTAGGAACAACTCCCGGCGCGCGTGCTTGTCGTAGGGCCAATAATGCACCGCCCAACCGTTGTTGATGTGCGCCGCAATGGGGTTGACCATGTACGCCGCCGCCGTGCGGGAAAAGTAGATTTGCGACGCCAGCATCGCCCCGCCCGTGATAATCAGCATGAAGACCAGCGGCAGGGCCAACAACGACGCCCAGAGCGGATTTTGCGACCGCGCCCTGACTGGCGACAAGCGGGCGAAGGCAATAACGCCCATGAGCGCCGAGGCGGGCATTTGCAGCGGAAAATCGATGCACGCCAGCGCCAACAGGCCAATTATGGTGTAGACGGGCCAAACATGCCTTTCCTGGGGCCTCAAGGCGGCCCACAGCGCCGCAACGATAATCGCGGTACCCACCAGTCCCAATTCGCTAAGGGCCTGTAGGGCGTCGCTGTGGGCCGCTCCGGCGGCTATCACTTCGCTGTTGGTTACAGCCTCACCGGCGGGCGCATAAACGCCGAATAGGGTATCAAAGCCGCCAAGCCCCGCCCCGAAGATCGGATTCGCCCACCAGATACCCAAAGCGGCCTGCCAAAGTTCCAATCTCAGCGTGACGCTTTCGGGAACAAGCCCGATTAGCAGCGCGGCGATGAAAATACCGCCGATAGGGGCAATCCACTTGGCGCTTGGGCGGTAAATATAGGCCAAAACTACCAGCCAAGCGGCAATCGGGGCCACTTCAATGTGCGCTTCGTTCCAAAATACGATGTAAATGATGGAAAAAAGGAATATTGGGGCAACAAAGGCGGGCCAGCGCATAAAAGCCGCCAATAAGGCGGGGAACGCGGCGATAAACCACCATGTCGCGAAGTTTTCGTTGCCGAATCCGGCGTGGTATTCAGGCTGGACGGCGTGTGCCAATAGCGCCGTTAGCGCCGATAGGGTCACAGCCGCCAAAATCGGCCCTTCGCCCTTCATGCGCCGCGCCGCCACGGCAATAACCGCCAAAGCAACCCAGGTTAGGGACGCGCCGAAAGCGCCGTGCGGGTCAACCGCCCAAAAGTTAGACGAAACGGCGTAAAGCGCCACCGCCACGATAAGCAAGTCGAGGCGGTCGAAGTTGCGCCACCGAACAATCTGGAAAGCCCCGAACACCGCCAAGGCGAAGACGCCCAAGAGCCGAGGCACGCCGCCATCGGGGAACGGCGGCCAAAAAACGGCGGATGCGGTCAGAATGAGCGCAAACCACGCCCATTCTGTACCGCTCCAACCGACCGCCCGTATGAGGGACGGCGTTTTCATGCTAGTCAGCCGCCGGATCGACAATGACGGTGCAATAAGTGATTGCTGTGGTGGATGAACCGCCATCCGAACCAAGGGCAATCACGCTACCCGCCGTTACGTCAACGGACATGCCGGTTTTCGAGAACGTAGACCCAACCTGTGAACCGGATTGCGTAATTGTGAACTGTCCCGCGTGCCCGCCGGAAGTGAAGTTATGTACACTCACTTCTGCATTTGCCGAGGTAATGCCATTATCAAGCGTGCAATACGCCTGTGTGATAACACCCGCCTCAATGACCGGCGCATAATCCGTCGCGTTCGCGGAAACGTCCGCTAAACGAAACTGGATGAATTGCCGCCCAATGCGGTATTCGTTCGTGGACGGCTGGTGTTGCCAATCCGAGTTGCTGTTGGCGCGTTCCCGGCGGATCATACCCGCGTCGGCAGGGTCTACCGGAACAAGGGTGACGAACACCGCCGCTAAAAGCGACCATCCGGCCAGTGCTGTAAAAAATCTTTTCACCATGTCTTTTCCTCCATTGAGGCGGGGCGGGCCGAAACCCGCCCCGGGCCCCTACGACGTGGTTAAATCCCAAACGGCACCGGACGCGGCTTCGTTCCGGGCTTCGAGCGCGTATTCAGCCAAAAGCTGCTTGCGCTCGGAATCACCGGTCTTGCTGAGGTCCGTCAACTGGAACTGCCGGAGATAGGCAACTGCCCACATGGACTTTTGCAGCACCAGCAAATCCCGCGCACGCTGGAAGCGGTTGGGGATGATTTCCAACATCCCCCAATCGCTTTCATAGTACGAAATCGCCGAATGCAAACGACCGTGTTCGGCGGCCACTTCGCGGGTGGCGTTGCCGGTAAAGGTCGAAATCTTGCGCTTGTTGAACGAACCCGCCATCAGGCAATCGGGGTCGCCGCCAGCGTCCCAGGCCGCCTGTAAAACGGTCTGGAGCAAGCTTTCGGTCAAGGCCCGTTGCGTTCCGTCGGTACGTGCGGAATTACCGGCGGAACCGTCGGCCCCGCCCGCGCCGTTCGACGTGTTGGTCGTGACCCAGGTGGTA
Source organism: uncultured Candidatus Peribacteria bacterium (assembly GCA_964344165.1). Classification (GTDB taxonomy): domain Bacteria; phylum Patescibacteriota; class Gracilibacteria; order UBA4473; family UBA4473; genus CAYFMH01. Next base: position 18,600 of record CAYFMH010000010.1, read on the forward strand.
TAGGAACCCGTAATACGAGCCGTCGTGGAACCGCCGGTGTTCTCGGCGGTATTGACACCCACCAGGTTCGTTTCCATGTCGCGTTTCAATTCCAAGGCGCGCTTGGCAACTTGATAGTCCATTTCCGAAACGCGCCCGGCTTTACGCACGACTTCCTGCGTGCCCGTCACGCGCGGGATTTTCTTGGAAATCGCGCAGGTGTTGGAAAGCCGGGTCGTGGGCGTGGCCGCATCGGCGTCCTGGTCGTCTCCTTCGAGTTGGTTGTTGGCGGCGGCCGCTGCGAGAGAGTCAGTCTGCCACTCGTGCAGAACCGCGTTCGACGCGACCGAGGCGACGCCGGAAAGGAAGGGCGTTTCCGTCGGGGCGATGTTGTAGATGGTGTCAATGAGGTCTTCGCGGTTACCAATCGCGGAGTATGAGGTAAACGCGTTCGTGGCGAGTGCCATGGCCTAAGTCCTTTGTCGTAAGGCCGCAAACGCTCCTGCATAATCACGAAAATCATTGGAGCCTGCGGCACGTTGCATTTCTGCTTGCCACAACTCCCGCCTGCCCTCGGCTTTGGTCTTCACCTTCGGCGAACCCGGCTTTGCCATCTTCGGGGCGTCCTTGACCTTTTTGGTAACCTGGGGCTTTGCAGCCTGCAAGGCATCGTAGGCCATGGCTTTGCGGGCCACCGCGATCATGTTCGCGTCAACCAGCATCGCCGACTGTTCCCGTGGGATGCCTTCCGTTTCGAGGTAGCTGTAAAGCCCCTCGACGGCTGCACCCTTCGTTGCCTCATTGGCAAATTCCGGCCAGCGTTCCGCCGTCTTGGCGTTTTCCGCTGCGATGAATTCCTGCCGCTTCTTTTCCGCCTGACCCTGCATTCCCTGCATGGTCTTTTGGAAATCGCGCTGAAATCCTTCGTATTGCCGTCTGGAATCGTCCCAATTGTCCTTGATGGCCCGTACGTCTTCCGGGTCCATGGTCAATCGCAATTCCGACCAATTCGGCTCCTCGGCAAAGCCCGCCGCCTGCATGGCTTGGGCCATGAGCGCTTGGGCTTGTTGAAGTTGTGCAAGCGACTGGTTTTGAGCGGCTTCAACCGTTGCGTCAAGCTGGCGATTGCGTTCGCTCAATTCGGTCGTCTTGGTTTGGAAAGTGGCTTCGCGCGCGGCTTCCCGTTCGGCAACGATGCGTCGCGTCTCGGCGGGCAACTTGGCGAATTCCTCTTTCTCAGCCGCAGTCCATGAAATGGGCGCATCAACGGTGGGGGCGTCGTCTTCGCCCTCCGGTGCGCTTTCCGTCTCTGCGGCTTCTGATTCGGTCTCTTGTGCGGCCTGCTCTGCAGGTTCGGCGTCCGCGTCGTCTTCCCCAGCCGTTTCAACTTCCGGTTCGGGTTCCGGGGTCGGTTCTTCCTGCCGCGCCTTGGGTTCGGGCGCTTCCGTCTGGGTGGGCTCCGCTTGGGGCGCGGGCTCCCTTAGACCGGCGAGCAGGGCCGCCGCTGATTCTGCTGTTTCTGCACCTGTAACCGGCGTCTCTTTGGCGACGACGGGTTCAATAGGGGCTTCTACAACCGACATTCTTCACTCCTAAACGGGTTCGCCGGGTTCATAGTCCCGGGTAAACCATGAAACGGGCGATTCCTCCCCCGCCTTGATTTCTTCCCGCATCCGGTCGATGATTTCAAGCCGTTTGTCGGCCAACTTCCCGGTGCGGATCATTTCCTCAAGGTGTTGCCGGACCTGAGAAACGGTCGCAAGCATGATCTTGAGGGTTTGCAAACCTACGACATCGCGCAAAGGCGCATCGCGTAATGCCTGCATGTAGCGCTCTTCGAGGTTGTCGAAGGCCCCGGCCACCAATGGGTCATCCAGGATGGTCTTGGCCCGCGCCGCTTTGCTCCGTTCTTCATGGAGCTTGGGTTCTTCGGCGCTGAATTGGTCCTCGAATTCCTCCGGCATAGCGACTTACTTGCTTTTACCCGCTATGTAGTTTGTGGCCCGCGACGTAACGACGTTGGCGTTAGCCTTGCCGAAATCCGCCGTGGGATGGCCGTTGATTGAGGACGTGCCGGGAACCTTGTTCTTGGGGTTTACCGGGCGTGCGCGCCCCATGTGCTTCGAATCACCGGCATGTTTGCCGTGATACTGTTCGCTTCCGTACTTGCCTTTAGGCATATCGTTCCTCCGTTCGGACGGATACCAGATATTGAACACAACGCTATATCTAGCAATTCCCCGCCGTTTTGGCAAATAGCGCTAGTCCAGCGCCAGGATTAGGGCGATCATCGCCGCTTCCTCTTCATCCCGCGCCGCCTGCCGCAATATCTCGATTAGCTTGGTCAGGCGTCGCCGGTCGTCCGCAATGGCCCTCAGCGTGGCTTGAGAACGCTGGAAATTGGCTTCAAACTCGGGCGGGGCCAGGGTTTGAACCGTTTTGGCCTGCCGGGGCGTTAATTTGACGTTTTCGACGTGCTTCAGGACGATTTCCACCGCCTCGGCGTCGCCCTCGGCAATATCGGCGATTTCCTCGACTGTCGGCGCGTCGCAAATAACCCAGGGCTTGAGCCTACGCGCCCGCCCGTCGCCTTGGTTTAGGAGAATCGCCGCCAGCATCAGCCGCGCAACGAATCCCAATCGGCGTAATTGAAGCCGTTGGGCAGGATGACATAAACGACGGTCACAAAGGCCGTGGTGGAATTGACCGTCACGAGATCAAGGCGCGCATCCTGCCACCACCGCCGGTCGCGAAGGTTGACGCCCAAGTGAACGCCAGGCCGGTTGTGGCGCTGATGTGTTCGGCTTCCGGTTCGACGATGGCGCGCGTTAGAGCCTCGCCGTCATCCAGGACTTTTTGCCCTACGTGGGTATTCGGGTCACGAGTCACCGTCATCGTTCAGCTCTCCGTTGTCAAAAAATTCGTCCGATCCTATCGACAAATGAAATTCAATCCGGCGCAGTGCTATCAAAATGCTTTCAAGCGTGTCCACCGCTTTCGTAATCTGATCGTCGGACACCGGGAGCGCCCACATTTGCCGGTCATCGTCGCCCGCGAACTGCGGAATTCGCTTTTTCAGGTTGACGCGGCCCCGGTTATCGTCCGGGTCGGCAAGTATGACGGCTTCCCGGTGCGTTACCGTGCCATCATCCTGCGTGACCGTCGTGGTATCCAGAAGGTCCGTGGTCCCGCCGACCTTCAGGAACGCTTCGTTAGTCATCGGCTGTTACTTCCGGGATATCGCGCCACACACCGACTTTTTCCGACGGCATGATGCCCGTCTTTTCGATTCGCGTCACTTCGCGGTACTGTAAGACCTTTTCCGAATGCACCCGGAACGCCGTTTCGAATTTCTTGACCAACCATCTGAATTCAACCCGCTTCAACATCGGCAGTGCTCACAGTGCCGGTCAAAGAACCATCCTCGCCGCGCGAAATCTTGGCCTGACGGTCGGCGCTGGCAATCTCCCGGTCTTTCTGCCGGTCCATTTCACGGTTGAACGAATCGTTTTCGAGCCGTTGCGCCTCTTTCTCCGCTTCGGCGCGTAATTTGGTCGCCGCCGCTTCGCTATCCGCCTCGATCTTGGCCGCCGTTTCCATCATGCGCGCGTTGATTTCGGCAATCTTGATTCGTTCCTCGGATGCGAGTTTCTCACGCTTGAATTCGTCTTCGGCTTGCGCCTTTAGGCCCTCAATCTGTGTCTTGTGCTGATCGTTCTGTATCTGACCTTGTGCTAACGCCATCGCCGGGTCGCCCTGTTGCGCCTGCATTTCCGCCATGGCCCGCAGCCGTTGAATGACTTGCTGCATGGCAGGCGAATTCGGGTCTTCCCAATGGTCGTCAGATTCCTTGACGCCCAGCGCCGTCGTGTACTTGTCCAGCGTGTTATAAACCTTCGAGTACGTGACAAAGGGGCCTTCAAGCCCGCCTTGGTGCTGCACGGCGATCAATTGTTTCTCAAGCAGGCGCTCCATGGCAAACGCTTCCTGTTCGCGCGTGTCGTAACCCAACCCGACTTCCGCCGTCACGTCGAAATTGGTGTTCCACGAACGCGGGTCCACTTCAACCCATTTGTTCCGCAACTTGACCGTTTTGGGCTTGTCTTGGTGGTCCACGGACAGGCGGCAAACCCGTTCAAAGAGCTTCTTAACACCCGTTTCGGCGAAGGTCCGGGCGATTAGCTCTATGCGCTGGTTGGCCTGCTGCATCAACCGCGCTTGGCCGCCCATGGTGTTGTCAAGCGTTTCCGCGTCAAGGCCCTGATTCAATCGGATAACGCCCGTGCGCTGTTCACCGACGGTCTTCATAAATTCGATAATCGGGAAGGTGTGGGGGCCGAGGGGCTGGACGGGCAGCGGCGCGATATGGCCCGCCACGTCGGGGTTGTCCGTGTCCACGCGCGTCACGCCGTCGGGGCGGTTCACCAGCAAGTCGTCAAGGTCCACCTTGTTCGACACGCCGAGGCGGTTGTTGTTGGCCCCGTATGAGTTGTCGAGCACCTGCCGCAACAGTGTGGAATTGATAAGCTGCAAGTCGCCGACTAAATCGTACATGGACCGCCCGAAAAAGACGTGCGGCATGATGACCGGCGTGATGTCGATAAAGGGTTGGTCCCCGTCCACGCGGGTAATCGCCGGTTCGCCGTCGCGCGTCAGGATTTCGTGGCTTTCACCGCCGACATAGACTTGAACCAATTCCGCGTAACCGTCGCCGTCCACGTCGATGTTCATATAGGCTTCGACAATGACCACTTCACGGGTTGCCTCGTCGATGGCCGACCCGGTGCGCGGGTATTCATATTCCTGGAAGCGGCGTTCGACATACTCACGGTTATGCAGTCCGAAGTTCGCGCCCGTCTCGGACAGGGAAATCAGTTGCGCCCGGTCAAACCCGCGCTCGATGCCCCACGACACGGTGCGGCGCATCCGGTGTCCCGTCATGCGCGCGTGTTCCATGCACCGGGCTTCGCGGCTGATGATGAATTCTTCCGGCGGCACGGGTTCCGTGCAGATTTTTTTTTCCGTGTAGCGCCGTTCAAGCGTTACGTCGTAAAGGACCGGCGGCGGCGCTTCAACCATGATTGGAGAACCGCGCTCATCCAATACGGCTTGCCCCATTTCATCCAAGGCCGGTTGCACCTGGCCCGTCGCTTCGCCCTCATATTCGCGTTGCTCAACAACTTCAATCGTTCCTTCGGTGGGGGATTCGAGAATGTAGGTCAGTTCTTCGAAGGTCAGCCCGGTATGCCGCGACCGCTCGCGTTGGTCGGCTTCGTCCCAAAAGACCTTCATAATGCCGTTCTTTTGGATCAGGGCATCCTTGAACCACATATAGAAATTGCGGAACCCATCGTTTTCGCGAAATACAACGTAGTTCGCGTAATCGGTCTTCTGTTCCGCTTCCGCTTCGTCCTCAGGCCCCGTGGGCTGGAACCGGCACGCCGTCGCCCCGGACAGGAAAATACGCATAAGGGACGGCATGATCCACTCAACGGTGTCCTGCACGTCCGACATGACTACTGCCGAGCGCCCATCCACTTCATTCCCGAAGCGTTCGCCGCGATAGTATTTCAGGGCGTTGGAGCGTTCCCGCGCGATGGTGCCGTCCAGATAACCGACCGCCGACGTGACCTCGGACCCGACGATTGCCCGGATGGTGTCATTATCCAGGGGCTTCGGTTTGTGGGGCGTGCCCATGCTGGCGGGGCGTTCAGCCATCAAGCGGCCTCTTCTTCAGGTGAATGTTCGTCGATTAGCTGCTCCACCATATCCGCCGCGCCCTCTTTCGTGAAATAGTGCTGCGGCCCATCGCCCTCTTCGTCCATGCCCCGGCTTTTGGGGTGGTCGCCTATCAAGCGATCCATCATTTCGCCGTCTTTCAGGATGACAAACCGTCCGCCGCCTTGGTGCTTGGCCTTAAATTCCGGCACGCGCGGGTGGTTCGGGGCTTCGTCGCCTTCAACAGCGTTGTTCACTTGGGCGGGGTGGAGCGCCGCTTCCTGAACGACCGCCGCCGTATCACCGCCCGTTTCCTGGTCTTCGGCAAGCGCGGCAATCATCTTTTCCGCTTCTTCCTTGGTCCACCAGCGATGCGGCCCGCCTTCCGGGTTCTTCGGGTGGTCGCCAATCAGGTCCATGCGGGAACCGTCCGCCATGATGACCCAGCGGCCAAAGCCTTCATGCACCATGGAGTAGATGGTTTTTTGCGGGTCGGGTTCCGGTTCCCCGCCTTCGATCACCCGCAACGCTTCCGGCGAAATAATCTCCGGCCCCGCGTCGGGCAGCGCCTCAACGCCCATGAGGTCAGCGACAAGGCCCTCAAGCTGCGTCACGCGGGCTTTTAGCGCCCGAATGGCCGCGCGGTGTTCCCGGTCGCTCATTTCTTGCCCTTTTTGGCTTTCGGCATGAAGGTGGATAGCACGTTCCCGCCGCCGACGATGTAAACCGATTCCGCTTTCTTGCCGTCAACATAGACCGTGATGCCAGGCGCTTTGGCCATCACGGGCTTGCGCGTCTTGAACCCCTTGGCCGTCGCTTCGTCCACGTCATGGTGGTCGATCTCGATATCCCACGGCTTCTGGTTCTTCCGCGCCCGTTCGTTGGCCGCGTCAGCCTCCGCCCGCGCCTTCGAAAGCTTTTCCTCGAATTCCAGGTCTCTCATACGAATTGGCTCCCGTCGTTTGCGTATTTCAATTGTCGCCGTCTTACCGGCGTCGGCGTGGCGAAGGTCAGCGCGGCAGCGTCCCCGCCGTCCGGCGAAAAGCCAAGCCGTTCCTTGATGCTCTCTTTCGGTTCCAGAAGAATCTGACCGTTGCTGTTGAATTTGGTTTTGCCCTTGCCCCAGGACGGCGCGCACATATGCGTGTGCAGCGCGTCATCGTCCGGGATATCGACGCCCGCCGGGTCGGCAAGCCAATCCCTCAGTTCACCCCACATTTCCGCGCGCTTGTTGGCGTACTGCACGTCGTCAACCGCCTTGCCACCGAAATGGATGCCCTGAATCAAACGCTTATCCTCGGTTTCCTTGAGCCGGTCCACGACGCCGCCACCCACACCCGTCAAATCGATGTTTACCTTAGCGGGGCGCACGTCGTCAATGATCTTGGACACCACGCCCGCAATGTGCATCAAGTCGTCGCTATCGATCACCTTGTCCACGTTGCCGCCCAAGCGGCGGCCCTGGCGGTCGATAATGCGCGTCTTGTCCCCACCGCCGCGCGCGATATCCACGCCGAGCACGATGGGTTGGCCTGGTATCGGTTCCACTTCGTTCTTGCGCGCCGCGTACACCCGGTCGGAACGGATGAAGGCTTCATCGCCGCCCGTTTGGAATGCCTCTTCCGCCGTCGCCGGATATTCCTGCCGGAACAGCCAACAGATTTCGTCGTCCTCTCCGTCCACCGATTGCGCCAGCGATTGATTGGTGCGGTACATCCAAAACAATTGCGCTTCGGTCAGTTCGTGCAGTTCGCGGTATTCGCGGAAGGCTTGGGGCGGTTGCCAATCGTCGGGCGGTTCGGCGGCATAGGCCGAGTGCGCGAACCACGGGATGAAGATCAGTTGATATTCCGATTCGCCGCGTTCCGCAGCCTTGCACATATTGTAGAACAGACCGCCTAGTCCGTTGGCCGTGCTTTCAAGGATGACTTCTGTCCCGTCTTGATCTGGAACGGCTTGAAGTGCTCCGGCCACATGATCTCCGGCGTTTTCCCAGAAAGCCACCTCTGACCCATGGAACAACTGAATAGTCTCTGATCGTCCCACGCCACGAGCACCTGCCGTCCCGACCTTATAGCCACTGTCCAGTGCAACAAATTCCAACTCCTTTGCGTTAGACCGCCCCGTCAACGGTTTGACGTAGGGGTGATTGTTGCTGTGGAACCGATCCGCCATGGCGAACAGGTTCTCGGTAGCGTCCGACTTGTGCGTCAGGATAAACGCCCGCAAGCCGCGATGGTGCGTGACTATGTGATAATACCGCCCCTCGACATACGTGGAGCAGCCCGGTTGTCGCGCCTTCAGGATCAACGCCCTAACGCGCCCCGTCGCCTCTTTCTGGCGCTCTAGGCGGTCGTGGATGATGTTTTGGACCTCATTCAGGATAAACGGAACCGTGCCGCCTTCCTTGGGCCGAATCTTGAGGCACTTAGCCGCGAAGTGTGGGAAATCGTCCTTAATGCGCTGGTATATCGCCCGGTCGCGTTCGGGGAGGGTCATGCAAAGAACCTCCGCCAGAAGTACGACCGGGCCCACGACACGACGGTATACATCCCGGTGATTTGCGCCACTTCCCAAAGCGTGTATGGCGGTTCCCAATACGGGAGCAGGAAGTAGGTCAGCAGCCCCGCGAGCACCAGGCCAGACCCGATGTTCAACGTTGTTTCAAGGGCGCTGAGAGCGCGTGTCTGTGGCACTACAAGTCCTCCGCTACCCTGAACCCCCGGAAGTTATACCGCGTGCCCTGGTGCGACCCTGAACGATTGGCCAGGCGAGAATCCCACCAGCTAGTGCCCCAAAACATCATGCGGTGAACATACCCGCTGCAAGTCGTCGGTATCGGTTCAGTGTAGCGGTGCCAGCACGTCCCTGTCCATTCACCCGCGTTGCCCTCCATGTCGTGCAGCCCCCACTTGTTCGGGGGAAAGGAACCTACCGGGGCGGCTTCGGGATATCCGTCTTCGCAGCCAAAAGTTCGGCGAGAGACATTCGCAAAGAGGCAGGCGGAAGTGCCATCAAAACCGTTCCCCCATGTGTGCATAGTATCGCTACCGGCGCGCGCTGCATATTCCCACTCGGCTTCACTAGGTAATCTGAACTTGCGACTGGTTTTCTTCGAGAGCCATCGGGCGTAGGCATCGGCATCACTCCAGTTCACGCATGTCACGGGGTAGTCGTCGGAATACCAATATCCAGGGTCGCCCCACGACCGGGTGTAATCCATAATCACGGTGTTGTTCTTGAACAATTCGCAGCCATCGTCATGCCGCCGCCCGGTGTCTTTGGCAAACTGTCTATATTGGCCCACCGTGACCTCATAGCGGCCCATAGCGAAGCGTTGGACGATTACCCTATGCCGAGGCACCTGACTGTCGTAATAACGCCTAAAGCGGTTGTCCTGGCCCCAAGCTTCCCATTCGTATTCCTGCGCCCCGGCCATGTATTCGCCAGCGGGGAGTTCCACCATGTCGGGGACTAGAACGGCGAGCGCAGCAAGCAGGATCATAGCCACCGCTCCGCGCGGCCCACGGTGTAGTCGCGGGGCTTGTCGTATGGGATGTTGAATTCGCCTTGGTAAGAATAGCGCCGGTTGCCGTGTGTCTTGATGCAGCCGAAGCCGAGGGCAGAACGAATGCAGGAAATTTGCTTATGGAAAGCCCCGCCACCATTCAAGCTGCGGTCCCAACCATCCGGCCCGCCGTCCTCGCGGTCTATAAAAATGATATCTGCGATTTCATCGGCTGTGATTTGCCCGCCCCGCCGCGCAAGGATGGCAAAGAAAATATCCTGTTGCTGTGGAAAGAGTTTATGCACCGCGTCGAGCACGCGGCCTGCTTCTGTCCAGTTCATCTGGCTAGTTTAAACGACGCTCCGAAGCACGGCAGCGGCCCCCTCTGCAACAAGCGTCATGGAATTAATGAATCCATACGCGGTTCTTCAACGACTTTCAATTCTTTCGGGTTGGCGTCAGTGAGGGGTAGCGACATTTCAGTTCTCCACAAAAAAATGCCCCGGCGTCAAAGGGGGAATGGTGGGGAGCGCCGGGGCAAGTGTGTCAACAGGGAGGTCAACGGTTGATAGTCTAGCGGATTGCGCGGGCATGTCAACGATTCCCTCCATACCAGCGGTAAGCCTCAAGCACGATCCAGCCGAGCACGGCAACGAAGACGGCAAGCACGGCCCAGGCGAGGTATTCAATCATTCTACCGCTATCCAATTATCCCCGTTATTGACGATGGTGATTATTCTGCCGGGAGCGGCTGGCGGTAATTTTATCCGTCGTGTTTCGGCGACGATATCAAATGGTCCGGTGCTTGCGATAGGCTCAAAATCTTCGCCATCTTCCGCCAGCGCAGCACTAGCCACACCAGCGGGCGCGATGCCGAGTAATTTCAGAAAGCTACGTCGTTTCATCATTCCAGTTCTTTCAACCTCTGTTCATGCGTAATAATCACACCGCCAGTGTGCTCGTTTACGCTGGTTTCCTTCCACCCCATTTGTGTTTTAGCCCAGAATATCGCCGCCGTTGTGTTCCCGTTCATGGCTTGATTGAACAGCTTCCCACCGATTTTTGCGTGTGCCTTAACCTTAGCGGTGTCAATCTCCCGACGGAAGTGCTTTCTGAGTGTCTTGGCCTGAATACCGTCCCGAATAACAGCTGCGATAGACTCCTGGGGGATGCCAACAGCGACCATCTGTTCCACAAGTTTCCGCTCTTCGGCTGTTGGCTTGAATGGTTGCGGGCCGCGTTTACCCATCACGCACCGCCGTCTTACCTGTGAATCCCTCCCAGCGCTTTACGATGATATCGCAATATTCTGGGGA
>CAYFMH010000010.1:29220-33713 GCA_964344165.1 uncultured Candidatus Peribacteria bacterium
CTGGGGAGGTGGAATCCCCACAAACCAGGCGATGCCGCCCCAGCGTCCACACGTCGCCTGGTGTGGTAACAGGGCCCACGACACCCGGCACGTCATCAGGGTCGGTTAAGCCATCGGCGGGGCTGAAAAAGATTTCTGCTAATTCCTTGCCATCGAACCCCAACAAAGAAAGGTCGAATTCCTCGCCAGCCAGCGCGTTCGTTTCAACACGCAATAAATCACTATCCCACCCGGCGTTTAAAGCGAGCTTGTTATCCGCGATAATGTAAGCTCGCCGCTGCGCGTCGGTCATGTGAGTAAGTTTTATAGACGGTATCGTTTCCATCTTGAGCTTGTTCGCTGCCAGTACGCGTCCGTGCCCCGCGATAATGGTCCCGTCGTTGTTTATCAGCACCGGATTGTTGAACCCAAACTCTTCGATGCTCGCGGCGATTTGGTCAACCTGTTCCGCCGAGTGTGTCCGCGCGTTCTTCGCATAGGGGAGAACCTCGGATAGCGCAATCTCTTTAATTTCGGGCTTCATTTCCAGAATTTAGCGCCTTGGGCGGCGGTTTGCAAATTAGTCGTCGGGCTTCCCCGCTAGTCCGCACGGGCAACCATTCCGGCGTGCGTGCTCCCGGTCAACAATCATCATTCCCTCCGTAAGTTCTTCGTATGGTCCCACAGCGCCCACCCCAACGTGCAAGGGCGGCAACCGTTATGACCGTAATAAGCGCGCCGAGTGCGTCAATCCGATGATGCGAGGCGTCAAATTTTGGAACCCACAACGCCCAATCAATAAATGAATTGACGCTGACCGTGAACATAACCCCAACAAAAAGACACACAGCCGTTTTCATTTCATTCCCTCCTTAAATTTTTCGTAATGTGCCACCCGTCGCAGTGCGGGCATTTGTAGCAGGTGAACCAGCGTGTTCCGCCTCGGGTTTTGCCCTTGTGCTTTCGGATGAATCGCAGCGTTTCGTTCTTGGAATCGAACCGTCGTTTTCTAGTACACATTCTGTACTTGCGGTAGTCGATTCCGTTCAGGGCGTGGTCGGTCACGAATCCAGCCTCCTTGCTTCGTCGCTGACCTGGATAATTGAGCTTGTCATCAAGTCAAGCGCACCGTCGTCTTGGTTGACGCGGGAGTTGAGTGTGTATTCGGTTATCAGGTCGATTTCGTCTTGTGTGATTTTGACCTTACCGCCGAGGCGTTTGACCAGGCAAGCGATGACCTGGGCCATTGCGGCGGGGTTTTTGAAGAGTTCGGAACGGCCTTCGTAGTAGGCGGTTAGGGCAATGGTGGCGAGTACGTCCCATTCAAGGCCGCACGCTTCCATATCAGCGGTGCCCATGGCTTCTGTCACCTTGCGAACGTCATTCATGGATATGTACGGCGGCAGGTTCATGTCACATCCCCTCATAATAATTTTCGCCGAAGTGCGGTAGGTCGCGGATGGCGTTTTCCATGATTTCGCGGGTCTGTTTGTTGGCGTTGCGATAGCGTTCGCGGGAAATGAGGAACGGTTCGCCCACCCGGCTTGACCCACTTCGCCGGGCTTCGTGGCACGCCTTGATGATTGTGGCGATGGTGGGCCAGGATTTGTAGGCGTGATTCTGGCGGACTGTTTTCCACGCGGTTTCGAGCACCTCGGTTGTGAACTGGTGTAAGTCCTCGGCGTACTGGCGTAGGGCTCCGGCTTCGTCCTCGACGTTGCGGGGTGGTCCGTACAGCTTCCGCATGGGCTTTAGGATGGCGTGTTCGACGCGGTGGAGTTCGAGTTCATTCATCGACTAAATCCTTTCTCAGTTTTTCGAACACGTCGTCGGAAGATGGTGCATGTTGGTTATCCATTTCGCGGCGGACCCAATTTTTCCACGTTCGGCTCCAATCCTTTTTTCGCCCTTTAACGCCAGGCTGAGCTATCCAGTAATCCTTAAAAATTTCAATCGTGCGGGGGATATTCTTAAGCCCCTGCTCTTTTGTCCAGATGTAGAGTTCCCCGGACAACTTCCAATCGTCTGGTAGGACGGTCCCGCGTGACCCGTTCACCTTTTTCGTTGGGGGGGATAAAGGGGGGGTATTATCTATATTAGGTATAGGTGTAGGTGCATTGCCGGATTGATGCGGGGCCGCATCGGTTGGGCATACATCTTTTTCCTTATCCCATCGGAACTTAGCGCGAGCGCTCTGATTTTTTGATTTATTTTTGACGTAATCATACTCGTTCTGCAAACGCTTTTGTGTGACCCAATTTCCGGTGGTCTGGCAGAACTCTTTTATGATCGGTTTAATGAGATTTTCGTATTCGGATTCGGACGCCCGGAGCCGCCGTTTTATCCATTCCGGGTCGTTCGGGATGCGGCAACCTGGGGTGCGCCACATAATCATTAAGAGGCGGAAATAAGCGCCGTGTTCAGCAAATGTGAGGTGGTCCGTGTCGCCTATGTAGGCGTCCGTGCTTAGGGGTAAAAATGGGTATTTCGACAAGAACGTGCCTCCTAACAGGCGAGAAAAAGGGCCGGGGCCTTGGTTAGGCAAGGCAGCGGAGATCAACCCGCATACCCGGCACCCGAATACTAGCGCAAGCGCAGTCATGGTTCAAGATTTCTAAACCGCGCGGCGATGTCGGCTACTTCCCAATCCCCTTCGAATTTCTTGACGGCGTGGCACACCGTTTTCCGGTCCCGTTCAAACGAACGTGCGATATGGGATAAAGGGCGACCGCAAACGCGAGCCGCAACCGCCATGGCGATTTGGCGGGGCCTCGCATATTTCCGCATCCGGCATTGAATGATTAACATATCAATTGAGACGCCGTACCGCTTGGCAACGTAGGCTTTAACCTCAAATATTTTTGGCTTCATTTTTTCTCCCCTTTGGATAACCCGCTAGGCGACGCTCGCCGCGCAATAAGCGGTAATACCGCACCAACGACGGGGAACACCCCGCCAAATCAGCAACGGCATAGGAATCCAGTTCCGGGTTCTCGCAGATTACCGCCAGCGCCCGCCGCCCCTTCGCCGTGGCACCCTTCAAGCGCCTCATCCGCCGTCCATATCCCGTTGGATGACGGTGTAGACGAAGCGGCCATGATGTTCCGCCAGCACGGCTCGGAACCATACGTCGTAGGGCTTGTAGTAGACTTCGCCGATGATATGGACCACCTTGCCCGCCGTCAGTTCCCCGTACTTGCATTCGCCGCTGTTGTACGCCTGCAAAAACCGGGCATTTGCGTCCTTGAATTGCAGTCGTGCCGCCTGTTCGTAATGGGTGATATGGCTTTCGAACTCCAGGCAATAGGCGTTAAAGGCGATCTCGTCGCCAGGGCGGGGCGTGTGTTTGTCCTCGGCAAGCGCCGGGGATACGGTCAGGGCCACCGCAGCGGCCATCAAGAGTTTACGCATTTTCATCATTCCACCTTTCGATTGTGATTAGCACGTCTTCGCGGTCTGTGGGGCGGATTTCCAAATGTCGAACGTGCGCCATCGTATCGTTAGACAGAAGCCCCACCGCGACCAGGAAATCCAGTAACGGCTTGGCGAAGTTGTCTAAATCCGAATTGCCCCGATACGGCAAGATAAGGGACACGCTCACGGGGTAGTCAAACGCCTTCCGCCGATTCCGGGGCCACTGGTTCATAAGCACAACATTGGCCTCAGCAATCCACGCATTATACGCCTTGGATTTAATCCGGCCCCGCCCGGTCCCGTGCTTCCGGTTTATGAACATCGCGTTCACGCTCGGCGGTTTGGGCAGGCGGATTTGCATCAATCGTCCTTCTTTTCCTTGGCGATGTACCCCATGTATAGGTCGGGGCGTTCCATCCTGTCCGCGTCCTTCATGGTCGCCAGGCCGAAGCGGAGAACCGCGCGGAACCCTGCCGAAAGCGACGAAAGATTATGTTTTTCAACAACTTTCCGCACTTCCGCCTGTAGTCCAAGCGGCAAATACAGCATGATTTTCTTGGAGGCTTTCTTGGTCTGCGGTTTCTTCATTTGGTGTCCCTCAGAAAACAATTTCACGGAATGTAATACATTTGGTTGACAAATGCAATACCCCGTGCTTATGTATCAACCATCGGGACGGGATGGCCCGCCCAAACAAAGGTGCAGACATGATCACAACAACATTCGCCAAATGTCACGATGCCGGAGCTTGTTCGGGCAGTTACAAGAAAATGGGCCGGGCGATGGGCGGCATCAAAAATTACGGACGCAATACGGAGACACCCGTTCTTAAGGTACTCGAAGTTCTCGGGCTAGAGGACGCCTGCTGGGTTTTGGGTAATGCTTGTGGTGAGGAGGGGCGCACAATTCTGCGGCTGTGGTGGTCGGATGTAGCCGCTAGAGTGCTGCCGGTATTCGAGAAAGAGTGGCCTACAGATTTTCGGCCAAGAAAGGCCATAACCGCCGCCAGGGCCGCCAGGGACGCCAGGGACGCCGCCAGGGCCGCCGGGGCCGCCGCCGGGGCCGCCTGGGCCGCCAGGGACGCCGCCAGGGACGCCGAA
>CAYFMH010000011.1:0-32150 GCA_964344165.1 uncultured Candidatus Peribacteria bacterium
ACGCATTTGTCCGTAACAAACCGCACGTAAACGTGGGAACCATTGGTCATGTGGACCACGGAAAAACGACCCTGACCGCTGCTATCACAGCGACTCTTGCTAACCGACTGGGAGACCTTCCGGCAAACCAATCTGTGGCTTTTGACCAAATCGACAACGCTCCGGAAGAAAAAGCTCGAGGTATCACGATCGCAACCTCACACCAAGAATACGAAACTGAAGCACGACACTACGCTCACGTGGACTGTCCTGGTCATGCCGACTACGTCAAAAACATGATTACTGGTGCCGCTCAAATGGACGGAGCTATCCTCGTGGTAGCCGCTACTGACGGACCAATGCCTCAGACAAAAGAACACATCCTTCTTGCTCGACAAGTGGGAGTGGATAACATTGTCGTTTTCTTGAACAAATGTGACATGGTCGACGATGAAGAAATGCTCGACTTGGTTGAAATGGAAGTTCGAGAAGAATTGAGCAAACGAGAATACGACGGAGACAACGCAAAAATCATCCGAGGATCTGCGCTCAAAGCGCTCGAAGATCCATCTGGAGAATGGGGAGACAAAGTCATGGACCTCATGGCAGCTCTGGACTCAGAAATTCCAGAACCAGAACGACCAACTGACAAAGACATGCTTATGTCTGTAGAAGATGTCTTCTCTATCAAAGGACGAGGGACCGTAGCGACTGGACGTGTAGAACAAGGAATCGTAAAAGTAGGAGAAGAAGTAGAAATCGTAGGGATCCGAGACACACAAAAAACAACTGTAACCGGAGTAGAAATGTTTAAGAAAATGCTTGATGAAGGTCGAGCTGGAGACAACGTCGGTATCCTCCTCCGAGGTATCGAACGAGAAGACATCGAACGAGGACAAGTAATCGCAAAACCTGGAACCATCACTCCACACACAGAATTCGAAGCAGAAGTTTATATCTTGACCAAAGAAGAAGGAGGACGACACACACCTTTCTTCAAGGGATACAAACCTCAGTTCTTCATCCGAACGACAGACGTAACCGGAGAAATCATCCTCCCAGACGGAGTAGAGATGGTAATGCCTGGGGACAACGCTAAGTTCAAAGTAACCCTAGGAGCCGCTATCGCGCTCAATGAACAAACTCGATTCGCAATCCGAGAAGGAGGACGAACCGTAGGAGCTGGAGTGGTTACAAAGATCTTGAAATAAAGAAATTGAACTTTATTTTGTACACAAAAGAAAGAGTCCCGGCCTGTCGGGACTCTTTTTTTTACCTAAAATTCTGCATTACTGAAAAAAACTATTTTTCGCTACTCCCTACAACCTAAAACTTCCCACCTACCATCTTTTTCCCTTGATTTAAACGCCTTTTTCCGGTATAATATCTAGAATTTTTATGTTTATGAAAAAACTACTTACAAAAGCACTTATTTTTTCTACCATTTTGGTGGGACAGCTTTTTGTGTTAGAAGAAGTCACATCCGCTCCATGGAAAAACCCCAATATTTCTAATAATTCTGGGACTTCTGAGGGAGTATCCAACAATAAAGTAGGCCCAAATGGAAGACCTATGATTTGTCGTCCTGCAAACGCAGAAGAAGATGAAAACAATAAAATATATGAAACCGGATACAACTCTAATGCTGTATTCCCCACCTGGAACGATCAGAACATGCTCGGGGTAATCGGAAGAAACGAAAAAGCAAAAACAAGAGAAGAAGAGCTCGCGCAGCTCAGATACGGAGAGACTCGACTACTGGTTTATTTTATTCCTCGGATCATCGATCTACTGCTAAAATTTGTCGCTCCGATCGTAGTGGTGATGTTTATTTATGCCGGAGTTCAGTTCATATACGCGGGAGATAGTGACGACCAACTGGAATCTTCCAAAAAGTTTTTCCAATGGGCAATTATGGGGACGATTTTTATCGTGTTGAGCTATTCACTCATGAAGTCCGTCTACTTCATCATGAAAGACGATCATGAACTAGTCTGTACCGAAGCACCAGCTCCGGGAGGAAGTGGGGCCGACGGAACAGATGATGACTCTGGAGGAGTTGGAGAAGAAGCCCCAGAAGAAGTAGAAACAGCGGCTGGACAATCGATAAATGAGTGTGAAGCGGATACTATTGAACATCCAGAACTAGAAGGAATCAAAGGCATCTGTGCCTCTACCTGTGAAGAGGGGACAACCGGATATTATACGGGAGAAGGAAGTTGTCCGGTTGGTCAGTGTTGTATCAAATCACCACAAGAAGCCTCTCCAAGCTCCAGTGAACAACTAGAAATAACGATTTATGAAAAAGTTATTTCTTACTACAAAGTAAATGGAGCTGATGACGTAGATGACAAGGAATATCTCAAAAACACCTCTCCGCCTTATTTAGATGAGAAAGCCATAGACTTTAATAAAGAAGAAAAAAGATCTTGGGGAAGATTAAAACCAAGTGAACAAAGAAAAATGATTAATTCAGTAAATGAAAAGGTTTTCAAAGCTCGAGTGGATGAAATAGTAAAACTGGCACAACATTTTGTTCAAACAAAAGGACTAGCTCCAGATGAAGGGGATGATGAACCATTTCATGAAGAAGATGATGAATTAGAGTTTGATGATACAGGTATAACTGACACCATCGTAGATACCGGAGGAGAATGGGATAGACTGAGCAATCTAGAAGAAGAGGAAGCTTTGAAACAACTCAATGCCTGGAGCAATAGCGGTGGACTCCAAGCCAGAGAATCCACAGAAGGAGAAGTCAGTCCTCAGCGCCTGGAAGCTCTTATTCTCCAAAAAGCACTCTCTTATTACAAAGTAAACGGCGTGGATCGCGTGAGAAAAAATGAATACGTAAAACTAACCGTACCGATTTATCTAGGAAATAAAAAAGCAAATCTCGGGAAAAGGCCAGAAAAATCCTGGCGCAAACTAAAAGGAGCTCAAAGAAGAAGTATCCTCGCTTCTGTAAACAGAAAGATTTTTGAATCTCGAATAAATGAAGTAATAAGAGCCGCACAAAACTTCGTGCGAGTAAAAAAATACAAACCAGACGAAGGGGATGATGAACCATTTCATGAAGATGGTGGAGATTTAGAATTCGATGATACCGGATACACTGACGCAGTTGTAACCACTGGAGGACGATGGGAAAAACTCAATGACACAGAAAAAGAAGCGGTACTAAAACGTCTCAATGATTGGATTAATGCACAAAGATAATCGCCTTAAGCCGGACGGGATTTGTAATCCCGTCCAAGACGTTTCTATCACCAGGAAACAAGAAAAATTGACTTTTTTCATTCTCTTCCTCAAGATTGGATCTGATGAAACTAAAATCTTCTCGGTCTGCCACCGACCACGCACAAAAAGCAAAAGCATCAAAAGCTTCTGGCATGATTCATCATGGAAGCAACGAAAACTTGAAAAAACATTTAAAATCTGTTTGTAATGGTCGAACGAAAATATGATTGGTATACTACCAAACATTTCAATCGGTCGTTATGATCTCTGCAACTAGATGAATATGAGTTGCAGATTTTTTTAACTTCCATTGATCGATTTTGTGCGAGTATTGATAAATCCATTTATAACTCCATCGAACAAGAAGGCAAAATATATTGTGAACTAGAAATTTCTTTGTTTACCAGATCTTTAACCACTTATGTTGAAGTAGAAGAAATTGATGCGGTACTCTATGAAATTGAAGAAATCTAATTTTCTACTACTCCTTCCCCACCTCCACCACCTGTTCCCACTCCTCCCCAAAACAAACCACAACTCTCCCCTCTTCCGCATCTGAATACCTCGCGGTTAGCTCTGCGGCTCGCTGGATTGATTCTTCTGATTTTTCGCCTCGCAAGAGTACAATCGGACTTTTGGAATCCTTGACCTCAAACAGATAATCATCTGCCTGCTGAGATGCGACTATTTTTTCATTGTCTTCTTTATTCTTCCCCACCACAATAATGCTCTGACCGACAGTAAAAAACCGCCCCATCTTCAATAAATCCACATCTCCCACCTGAAAATTGTCTTTGGCCTCCCAGAGATTTTTGAGTTTATCGGTATAACCCCGCTCCGTCAGAGGACACCCTCCTCCCGGACTCTGAGTATTTTTTAAATTATATTTTTTGGCCAATTCCAATTGTCGCTCTCGTGATCGTCCCTGTAGATCCAGCAGCTGCTCCCGATCGATCCATCCCTTCTGCTCCGCCCGAGTCAGTGGCAAGTGTTTGGCACAGAGTGGACGTACGAGCCAATCCTCTACCTCTGCTCGTTTGAAGATCAGATCTAGCGATGGCTTCCCCTGAGACATCGGCCGTTGTCCAATCACCTCTCCCGTAAAGATGAATTTGGCCCCAATTTTTTCAGCATACGATTTAGCTTTTTTGAGCATAAAAATCTTACAGTCGATGCAGGGATTGAGATTTTTTCCATAGCCGTAACGAGGTGATCGGACTACATCTAGGTATTCAGCCTTCACATCCACGATATCGAGTGAAAAATCATTTTCTTCAGCCTGCATTTTCAGTTTTTCCGCTTTCCCAAAAAAATTACTCACAAAAGTCACCGCTTGCACCTCGATCCCCTGCGACTGAATCAATTTAATCGCGAGCATGCTATCGAGCCCTCCGGAAAAAAGTCCTACGGCTTTCATGAATTAAAATCTAATTAAAAGTTTGGAATTTGTGATTTGTTATTTGGAATTTTTATCAGTTGGTTCCAAAATCCACACGGGAGATTTCCCCGTAATCTCTCGGATCATATTTCCCAGCATCTGAACCGGCACTCCCACGACATTTTGGAAATCCCCCACCACCGGTTCAAGAAAAAAGATCCCCGTCCCCAGGATCGAATAAGCTCCACACTTCCCCTGCCAGTCGCCAAAGTCCAGATATCGCCGAATCTGACAATTAGTGATGTCTGACCGAAACTGCACAGAAGTACTTTCTGCCGCAACTTTTTCAAATGGTTTCCCTTTCCAATTCCCAACCAATCCAACCCCTGTGATAATCTGCTGCGGCTTTCCGACAAAAGATTGAATCATCTCAAAAGCCGCTTTTTTGGTCTTTGGTTTACCGAGAGATTTCCCCTCGCACTGGGTCATCGAATCAAACCCCATGATCATCACATTTTCTTCTGATTCAAACTGGTGAAAAACCGATTGAGCTTTGCCCAAAGCAAATTCTTGCACCTGCGCTTCAGCAGGAGCAGACGGATCGATCACTTCTTCGTAGTCGGGATCTTCTCGATGAAAGTGAAATCCCATCCGATCGAGGAGTTCTTGGCGGTTTGGCGAGGTAGAAGCAAGAATTATTTTCATCAAAAAAGCTTAGTGCCTTCCTTATAACCAAAAATAAAGTTTTTGCTAGTGAATCGGATGCACTGAACCAGGCAAAATTCTGATTTTTCTTTTCCCCAGATTTACTGATACGGGCTTACTATTTCCCCTTGCCTTCAAAAAGGCTTTTACATCTTTTGGCGGAACCACGAGGCTCCACCCCTCAAATACTCGATCCTGAAATTTTCCCAGAGGATCCTTGAATTCTCCCTCTACTTCTTCCCCCTCTAGTGTAAATTCTTCTTGAGTCTCTTCATCCAAAACAGTAGTCCCATGCTCCAGATAAAACGGAAATCCTTCTTTTCCTTTTTTCATAACAAGTTAATTAAGTAAATGAATTAATTCAATAGGAATAGCTTCAAAATCTTTTCCTTCATTCACGATTAAGATAATCTTTTGCTTTCCCTTTTCTATTTCAGATAAAATTCTTTTCTTTTGCTCAGGACAAATATTTATGTCTATTTCCCCGACTTTTTCTAAGGTGTACACTCTCTGACCAGAAATAGCATTTAAAATTGGCGGCCCTGGATCCAAAAATACTCGAAGTGGAGCTGAATTTTCATTTTCCATTTGCTTTTAAAATAATTATTTTTTCATTTTTGTCAAGTTTTTTCGCTTCAAATATCAAAACTATTTTTTAGAATGCCTCAGATGAAATACTTTGTTTTACTGTTCTCGATCTTTTTTCTCACAGCCTGTCACAGCCAGATGGGCCCCAAAAACACTCAAACCTCCCACAAAAAAGTCTCTACCGCCAGTGTCGGAGAACCCTGTGGAGAAGAAATCAAATGTGAAGCAGGGCTTGAATGTCGATACGATGCCATGAATTTCAAAGCCGGAGGTAAATGTGTGGATACGGTCGTCGATAAAAAGGTTAAATGTGACCAAAACAAAATCCCCGTCTGCGGAGTGGTCGGTCGACTAAAAAATGCCTATCTCAATCGCTGTGAAGCCGATCGACACGGAGCTGATGTCCTCAACGAATGGCTCTGTAAGCTCGATGAAGATGTCCCTGGCAGCTGTGAAGCAAAAGCCCTCGGCGTCTGGAATTGTGAAAAACTCTTCATCGCGTATGAATTTGATGGAACCAAATGTGTCCAAGCCAACGTGGTCGGATGTGAAGCTGAAATTCCTTTTGATTCTCTAGAAGCGTGTCAGGCAAAGTGTGAGTGATTTTTAAAGAAAAAAATGATTAATGAACAATGATTAATGAGTAATAAAATAGGAAATTTAATTATTTTTCGATTCCGAAATTAATCATTACTAATTATTCATTATTCATTATTAGTTGCTTCCTACCAAAAACTTAAACGCCTCCCCCACCACCGGCACCACATACTGCCACCCAAAAAAAAGAAAGACCAAAAGGATCGGAATATGATTTTTTTCAAGAAATCGACGTGCGGGTTCGCAAAACGCAGGAAGAATTGGAAAAAGAATCTTTGATCCATCGAGCGGTGGGATCGGGATTAGGTTAAAGATTGCTAAAATCAGGTTGATAAACACAAAGCTCACGGCCATTTTGAGCAGAAGCGGCTCAGAGAACTCGTTTAGAATCTCAAACCGGATCAACATCGCAAATCCCCCCGCCAAACAGAGATTAGAGAGCGGCCCCGCAAAAGCAATCCAGGCTTCTTTCCACTTCCGATATGGATGAATATTCCGTGGATCGTAGGGCACCGGTTTCGCCCAGCCGAAGATAAATCCTCCCAGTAAATACGAAGCGGTCGGAACGATAAAAGATCCCATCAGATCAAAATGCCGAAAAGGATTGAAAGACAATCGGCCGTAATTGCGTGCCGTCATATCCCCCAGATAATACGCCGCGTACCCATGAGAAATCTCGTGGATCACTACGGAGATAATGAGAACAGAAATCGACAAAATAAAATCCATGACTCAATTATCAATTAAAAAGAGTAAATATACAAAAAAATTGACACAATTTCCATATTACATCATAAGTTTTATACATTTATTAAAAAATGGAAAAAGCAAGTTTACCTGACCGACTCAAACAAATAGAAATTGAAACCCTTGAAGAGGTTTTAGAAATCGTGGAAGAAGGCTTTGATTTTTATAATAATGAATATTTTGCCGCTTTTCTTAATGCTGTTTTTAGAGTTTGTGAGCCTTGCGAAAAAAACCTTATGGATCGTAAAAGATTAGCACCGGGACCAGTATCCCGCTGGAAAAGAGGATTAGGACCAAAACCAGACGCAAGAAAAGCAATGATTGAATTTTTAATAAAAGAAATGAAAACAAGACTATATAATTTAAAAGGTCCAAGTGCTGTTTAATCTTAAGGTACTTTTATTGTCCAAACTCCATCTGGCAGTTCATCACTTAGGATCCACGGATTGAGTTCTTTGATCTCTCGGATCGTAGTCCCATTTTCTTTCGCCCAAGTGACCAAGTTTTCAATTTGCTCTACCATTTTCACCCCATATTTTGGCCAACGGAAGTGATCTTTCGCTTGCAGCTCATAGCCATATTTTTCGGGATGCTCCATGATTTCTTTGATCGCCAGGATCCGAAAAAGGTAGCGGGCGGTCTCTTTGTTTAAGTACAAATCATAGTAGTTCTCGACTTCTTGCTCAGCGAGTCGCTGGCGAATTTTGTTGTACCCGGCATTGTACGAGGCCGCCGAGAGGGTCCAGCTCTTCATCCGCTCATTGATAAATTCGAAGTAATCAAGGGCTGCCCCTGTAGATTTTTCGAAGTTTCTTCGTTCATCCACGGTTTGATCTACTTCGAGGCCATACTCTCGAGCGGTCTGCGGCATAAACTGCCAGATCCCAGCCGCTCCGGCTCCACTGCGAGCAGTCTCGATCAGTCCGCTCTCTGCCACGGCCACATACTTGAGATCTTCGGGAAGATTTCGTTTGGCGAGTTCAGCTTCGATCAGGGGGAAGTATTTGGGCGCGCGTTTCAGGTACAGTACATTTTGATAATCCTGACTGAGAAGAATGAGAAAATCTTTTTCCCACTGTTCTCGCACATACTCTTTTTCGAGCGGGACAATTTCTCCGGCGAATTCGAGCTGTTCTGGCCACTCGACCGAGAGCAGATCTTTTTTCCCTACGAAGATGATCCCGCCCCGCATGCCGAATATTTGACCCAGAAAAAAAGCTAGCACGATCAAAATGGCAGACCAAAAGATGATTTTTGTAGTGGAGATGGACCGGTAGGGCATGGTAAAATTATTCTAATCTTTAAAAGAAGAAAAACAATCTTACCCAAATGATTTTTTTCGAGAAATTTCCTGAAGTTTAGCTAAAGAGGCGACAAAAGAAGAAAGGTCATGAAATAAAAGACCATCAAGTTCTGGGGCATCAGAAGCTAGTGGTTCTCGGCCTCTAAAAATATCAAAAATACTTTGATGAACTCTTTGGTGGAAAATGGAAGAACTTCCAAAACCATGGTTTTCTGTGAATCCGTAAATAATCGCCTGTAGCACTAAAGTATTTTGAAGATAAGCGTAAGCCCGAACAAAAAGGTTTAAAAGCTCTGACAAGTTTTTTGGTTCTATTTCAATATCTCCATTTTGGAGTGGCAAATCTTTTTTTCTAGATCGATTCACCAAACATGAGTCAGTAAAGGTGCTGACAACATATTTGTCAGATTTATTTCTTTTGAATAAAACTAATTCAAAAGGAAGGCTATAAGTAGAAAAAAAAGTCGGGAAGGAACTCCTTTCATTAAAAAAAAATTCAATTTTTGCTAACTCCAATACTCCATTTTCTAATTGTATGGAAAAATCTATTTGGAGCTCATGTTTTTCTGCTCCATCAAAAGGAACTCTTCGGTTTGGAAGTTGACCATCTGGAGAGAATTTTTCCCTAGAAATTGGAATAAAATCAACTTTATTTTCTTCGGGAACAGAAATTAAAAATCCTCTGGAACCATCAATAGTTTCTGTTTCTTTTTCGTATCTTTTTGTATTTTTTTCTGGAACCACCAGTATCAATGGTGAAAGAGGAGAGATAAAGTTTGTAACAACAGGCTTAAGTACTCCCAACGGAGCAAATTGATGTTGAGAAAGGATTGTTCCTGAATGTTGTTTCAAAATAGCATTAGCCGCGCTTCTTAGTTCTGGATCTCTTATTTTTTCTACCCCTGGCATCAAGACCTCTTTCTTTGGTGCCAAGATTCCTCTTGCTATTTCATCCATTGGCAAAAGCGAAGACAAAACCTGATTAACTACTGCATTTTTTGCTCCATTGAGAACCTCTCTCCGAGAAAAAGAGTTCTCAAAAACCACCTTACGAACCATTTTCATAATTCGCTCCAATGGAATCTCCATTTCTAGAAGTCGTGCAGCTCTTTCCTTCTGATCTCCCTCTAATTCATCCCAAAACATAGCCTCTTCATCTGTGACTAACTGGATTGTTTTGTTTTCTTGGTCAGGGATCGTGAGTTGATTTCCAGCTGGTACCTCAGATAAACCAGGAAATAAAAAACTTCGTCGATTTTCATCAACTTCGGGTTCGGCAAAGATGGTTCGAGGTTTGAGCATTAAATTTAATCTAATTTGATTATTTTTAATAAAAAGTCAAAAATTTGATTTTCTGCAACTTTTAAATATATTAAAAGCGATGAAAACAATGGATGTATCTTATCTCGTAGACGAGCAAGGAAAAAAGACCTCAGTGGTTATCCCTTTAAGTTTATTGCAAAAAATGGATTTTGAAGATTTGTATGATGTAGTAATAGCCAAAGATCGCTTAAAAAATGATGAGTTTGTAGAATTTGAGTAATGTTCAAAATTTTAATTTCTAAAAAAGCAAAAAAAGAATTGGCTAAATTTACAAAAGAACAACAAGCCATTATTCGTGCTGATATTCTTTTACTAAAAAAATTTCCTCAAATTCAAAAAACAAAAAAATTAAAAGGAGAAAATGATTTATTTCGCACAAGAGGAAGTAATTTTCGCATAATTTTCAAAGTTTTGAAAAATACCGAAGTCATAAAAATTACGCACATCAGAAAAAGAAATGAAAAAACCTACAAAAATTTATAGTTTTTAAATTAATTTTTATGAAATCCGACATCCTCAAAAATCGCGTCGAAACCCTCCCTCACCGCTCTCTCCTCAGAGCTAGTGGACTACAAGATGACGACTTCAAGAAACCCTTCATCGGGGTGGCAAATGCCTACAATACCGTCATCCCTGGCCACATCCACCTCAATGAACTGGCAAAAGAAGTCATGCGCGGGATCAGAGAAGCTGGAGGCGTTCCCTTCGTCTGGGGAGTCCCAGGGGTTTGCGATGGGATCGCGATGTACGCAGAGATGAGACTTTCTCTCCCTTCACGAGACCACATCGCCGACAATATTGAGATCATGATGCTCTCTCACTCTTTCGACGGATGGGTAGGTGTGACCAATTGTGACAAAATCACTCCTGGAATGCTCATGGCCGCCGGAAGACTCGATCTCCCCGCCATCATGTTGACGGGAGGACCGATGAAAGCCGGTAAACACCATGGAAAAAACATCGACCTGATCACAGGATTTGAAGCCGTAGGCGGGATAAAAAAAGGAAATATCTCTGAATCCGAAGGAAAAGAAATCGAATGTGAGGCCTGTCCCACTGCCGGATCGTGCTCGGGACTCTTCACAGCCAACTCCATGGCCTGTATGACCGAAGTGCTCGGGATGAGTGTGACGAACTGTGCCACGACCCTGGCGATAGATCCAAAGAAAAAAGAACAAGCCTTCGAATCTGGAAAAAAGATCGTCGAACTCGTAAAAGCCAGCGAAAAATATAAACCTTCCCACATCATGACCCCGAAGGCGTTTGAAAACGCGATCCGGATCGACAATGCTATCGGCGGATCGTCTAACGTGGTGCTACATCTGATCGCGATTGCCAAAGAACTCGGGATCGAGCTATCAGAGGATGACTTCGATCGACTCTCTCGAGAGACACCAAATATCTGTCATATCCGTCCAGCCGGACCACACGTGATGGAGGATCTAGATCGAGCCGGAGGGATCCCCGCCGTACTCAATCGATTTGCCGACAAATTAAATGACGAACTCACGATCAACGAAACTACCATTCAACAGATTGCCAACGAAGCAAAAGTACTGGACGATGATGTCATCAGGCCGCTTGATAATCCATACTACCCCGAGGGAGGCGTCGCGTGTCTCAAGGGAAATCTGGCTGACTCTTCGGTCATCAAACAAACCGCCGTTCCAGAAGAAATGTTGACCCACACAGGCCCAGCCAAGGTTTTTGAAAGCGAACAAGATCTGCTCGACGGGATCGAAAGTGGAAAAATTGAAGAAGATGATGTAGTCGTGATCCGGTTTATGGGACCAGCCGGAGCCCCGGGAATGCCAGAAATGCTCACTCCCACTTCGGCCATCAAGGGAGCTGGATTTAAACGGGTGGCTCTCATCACGGATGGACGATTCTCTGGAGGGACAGCCGGACCGTGCATCGGTCACGTGATGCCAGAAGCCTATCTCGGAGGGCCAATCGCCGCAGTGCAAGATGGAGATGTGATTGAAATCGATATCCCTAATCGTAAATTAAACATAAACCTGTCCGACGAAGAAATCAAAGAACGGCTAAAAAACGTACAAGCCCCAAAAAGGCAGATGTCACCGATGCTAGTGAAGTTTCGAAAATCAGCCGAACAACAATAACACCCCCCTCTCGTGACCTATTAATTCAAGAAAAACTTTTCGCGATTTTTTGTTGGGGCGAGATTTTTTTGCTTGTCAAAAAAACTCGTCCTCAAAAAATCGCTCTCGCCGAACGAGCCTCTAGCAGCAAAAAACACCAGAAGGCGAAATGGAACAAAGATAATATAAAATCTAAGGACTTATTTCTTCTTTCTCACCACCTTCTTCTCTTCCGGCACGTGATTGGCAATCGGATTCTTTCTTAGTTCTTTCATCTCTTTGAGCAAGAAATGATTCAATACAATTCGGATTGCTACAATCGTGATGAGAGCCAAAAGGTCTTCATAAAAAGGCTTATTGGTTACCCCCAGTAGCATGGTATCAATCACATCCTTCCCAACGAGGAAATCTAATCCCAAAACCAAGTGAGAACTCAACACTAAACGAATATGCGGAAAATGTGTCGCTGGCTTGGTAAGATACTCCCAAATCCCCAGCAAACACCCAACCAAAATAATCAAAATACCGATCACCCCAATCCCCAGACCGATCAATTCGATGACGTGAAAAAAGACAGCTTCCATTTTTATTTTTTTATTTTCACCAGAAGGTTAACAAACTTTTTTACATTTTCAAATAAAATACTTGATACTTAATACTTGATGCTTAATACTAAAAATACAAAATTAATCATTACTCATTATTCATTAATCATTATTTAAAGATGAGAATCCTCACCGGCATGACCCCCAGCGGAAATCCCCACATCGGGAATTATTTTGGGATGATGAAGCCCTCAGTCGATATTCAAAACGAAGGAAAAAACGACTGCTTTTATTTCATTTCAGATCTACATTCATTTACCGTTAAAAAATCTCCTGAAATATTCCGAGAAAACCAAAAAAATGTCGTCCTCGACTGGTTAGCTGTCGGAATTGATCCAGAAAAATCTACGTTTTACCGACAATCTGATATTACCGCCCATGCAGAACTCATGTGGTACTTGCTCTGTTTTACCCCTATGGGACTACTAGAACGAGCACACTCATACAAAGATAAAGTAGCCAAAGGGCTCGAATCAAATGCAGGGCTCTTCACCTACCCAGTGCTAATGGCCGCCGATATCCTTCTCTACGATGCAGAGGTGATCCCCGTCGGAAAAGATCAGAAACAACACGTCGAAATGGCCCGTGACATCGCGCAAAAGTTTAACAACGAATACGGAGAAACCTTTGTTCTCCCCGAACCTCAAATTGCAGAAGAGGTACAAACGATTCCGGGACTCGATGGACAAAAAATGTCCAAAAGCTACGGAAACACGGTGGAGATTTTTGCAGACGAGGCCACTATGAAAAAACAAATCATGTCGATCAAGACGGACTCAAAAGAACTCGGAGAACCACTCGATCCGGATAATTGTCTGGTTTTTCAGTTTCATACACTTTTTGAGAACCCAAACCTTGAAGACCTCCGAGCCAAATACAAAAATGGAGATATCGGCTACGGAGATGCGAAGAAAGAACTCTTTGAACTAATCTGGGAGTACTTCGCTGAAGCTAGAAAAAGACGGTCAGAACTCGAAAAAGATCCAAAATTGGTCGAAGAAATCCTCTGGAAAGGGGCTCTCTCGGCCAGTGAAATGGCGAACGAAAAGCTGGCCAAAGTACGAGAAAAATTAGGTCTCAGTGCTTCGCATTTGGGGAATTAGAGCTTTTGGTTACAAAACTTAAAAGATTTTATTGACTTTTTATATTTTTTATATTATACAAGTTTTGTTCTTTGAAATTTTTTTTAAAACAACAAAGAATTTTTGTTTTCATTAAATTTTATGTGAACTGCATCTTTCTTTTGAAATGATTTTGTCCCAAAATTTAGTTTTATGAAAACAGTTTCCCTCTTTGTTTGTTGGGAACTTTGGTTTCGATTTTTTTGGAGATGGAACTCTCATCTCTGAGAATCTCGAAACCAAGGGTAAGAAAGGATAACCTCCATGCCCATGAACGTAGACTTCCAACTCAAAATGACGGCAGCGATGCTGTTCCGTCAATACGGACAGGAACGTGCCATTAAGTCAGCCCGCACCAGTCAGCGCCAGCAGGCCAAGCTGGGCAATCAGGCCGGTGTCGATGGCTGGGACATCGTCATCAGTCACCTTGAAAAAGGCGAGGTCAAACTGTCTGACCTCGACGAGAGAACCTTCGACTTGGAACCCAAGGATTACTAGGCCAAAGGGCAGAAAAAAGGAGTATGCCCATGAAATCAATGATTGTTCTTCTCATCGTAGGTCTTTCCGGCTGCAGCATCAGCCTCGGTAGCGATTCAGACTACCATGGCGGATCCCATACGATCAGCGTCGAAGAAAACTGCACGATCTTCAGACAACCCGGTCAGGTTGTCATCAAATGCCCCCATTGATCCAACAACACAAAGAGGGAAGCGCCCCCCATACCGGGGGGCTTTTCCTTATGTTTTATTTTTTTTAGTAAAAATTAGAAATCCCTTATTCAAGGTCTTTTTTGAATCAAAAATTTATACAATAAAATAAGATATCTACCTGTTCAAGCGAAAATTTTTGACAAAGAGGTTGCAAATAAATACAATGCCCTGATTTTCAAATTTAGAAAATCAAAAAATTGTTCTTTTTTCATTTTTGCTCTTTGCTCTGTGATGCTTTTGGAGCCCAACCACTTCAGAACGCACTAACCGCTTCGCGGTAAAAAACAAAACTGTCCGTGTCACATCTCGACTTGTCCTAGACTAACCGCAGCATGAGACACACCCATGGACACCGGCTGGTAACTGGAAACAATTACCAAAACATGGCAGAGGGTCTGGGAAAGGTTAGCCCGCTAAAAACCGGTCCACACATTTCACTCAATACACTCGAGTTCTAAATGTCTTGACCGGTTTTTTCTTTGTAAAAATAAAAAATGCGTCATTCGGGATGACGAATATTATTTTTGACTTTTTTCCCCTCAAAAATATCCTCTCCTGGCCTAAAAAAACAAAATCTAACCTACAAAGGTTAATCACAAGGACAGGTTTGATTTTGAGAGGAGGAGCAGACAAAGCTTAGCGAAATCCCGATGCATCGGGATGAAGCGTGCGTCGTCTGCGACGACGAGCCACCATAGCTCAGTGGTAGAGCACTTCCATGGTAAGGAAGTGGTTCTCGGCAAAAATTCTGTAACACCTCTCTAAGCCTTTTATAGTAAAGGTTTGCTTAATTTTTTGCAAATAAAAAAATGGGAGCCCACAACTCCTTCCCCGGGGGAAGCGGTTATGGGCGAATAAATAACGCCTTTTCCAAAGTTTAAATGGTCAATAATTTTTAACCATTTTAACCATGGAAAATGACGTTCTTTCGATTCTGTTTGAAAAGTACCTTCAATTTGGATCCGTAATGAGAAATTACCAATCCGGTACTATTCGAGCATACAAGTACAGCTTTGCATTTTTTACAAGGCATACAGGGCTCACCCACCTTGGTCAACTAACTCATGATGTAATGGAGGAGTTCTTGTATCATGGGCGATTAAAGAGGAACTGGTCTCCGGTTACTTTTCGACAGTATCATAAGCATTTCAATGCTTTTTTTAAGTGGTGCATCAAGAATCAACATATGGAAGCAAATCCATTGGATGGAATTGAGAAGCCAAGACTTGAGAAGAAACTTCCTCGTCGACTTTCGCTGAGTGATGCTCAATTAGTTTTGGATGCATCCTTTCACATGCGGTATAGCTATCGGTTTGAAAAAGCTCGAAATCGGGCGATTATCGGAACGATGCTTTTTGCCGGATTGCGAAAAAAAGAGATTTTAGATCTGAAATTGAATGACGTTTCGTTAGAAAATAGAACGATTTTTATCCAACAAGGAAAAGGGGCAAAAGATCGATTACTTCCAATGAATGCCAAATTAAAGTATTTTTTTGAAGAATATTTGAAAGAGCGAAAACGATTGAATCGGAATAGTTTGCAATTTTTTACAGGGATCAATGAGAAGCGACCATTCACACAGGAGGGAATCAAAAAGATTTTTCTGAAATTGAGGAAGGCAACAAAACTTGATTTCTCCCCTCATACATTAAGGCACTCGTTCGCTACCTTAATGCTTGAGGGAGGATGCGACATTTATACTTTGTCTAAGATGATGGGACATTCGAAGATTACGACGACTACGATCTACCTGTCCTGTTCTATGAAACAAATGTCTAAGTCGATAGAGCTTCATGCTTTGAACTAAGACCATTGGCGATCCTTTCCATGGTTTCAGAGGATTCATGAGTAAGAATACAGCTCCTTTCTATGTATCGTTCCGTTGTGCTTGTCCTCGTATGACCGAGATGACGGGCAATATTCAGCATCGCAACGCCTTCTTCATTTAGCTTTGACGCTACAAATCGACGAAAAGCGTAAGAATTTACTTGAAAACCAAGCTCTCGAGAAATCTTTTTGAAAAAGCAACGCAGCCCGCTTGTTGTCCATTTCCCGTTAGAAGAAGCGGAAACAAACAAATATTCACCTTTCTTTTGGTATTTTCCACGACACTCGATGTAGCGACGATAGGAATCTCTCAGAAATTGAGGACAAGCATAATACCGAAGCCGTCCTTTTTGCTTCCGACCATCAATTACAATTCTCATTTTACCAGATTCCGAATAGACAGAATTTAGATGCATATCGAGTATTTCACATGGCCTGGCTCCGGTATAACGTAAAAGATCGATGAGAAAAATGTTCCGATACTTCTCCAGTTCAATGGCATAATTCCGACTATGAAGGTGAAAAATGAGTTTTGAAATCTCTCTTTCCGAAAGGACTCTTTGCTCGTTGTATTTCTCTTTTGACCTTTCTACTTGCCGTATCTTGTTTTTGGCAATATAGCCGTTTTTCTCAAGCCAAATGAAGTAGGTATTGGCATTTTTTATGTAGGTGTTTCGAGTGGAGGCTTGTTGGTTCCGCTTTTCCTGAAACTCAAGAAGCTTTTCTCCGAAAAGCTGAGGATCATTAAACTGTTCAACAGTACAAAGCCCCGTATAACGAATAATGACTCGCAGACCATCACGAACACTACGAACGGTAAACAAACTCTTCCCTAGACGTTCACGTGTGGTAACATAGTGTTCCCAGTGTGCCCACAAGGGGGTTTTTCCTTGGATGTCTTTCTCATGTTCCAGGATTTCATCGGGAGGAAGTAGGTGTTTTAGGGATTCCTTCATTTTTGGGAGTGATACTTAATTCGCTCCCATTATTGTTCAGCTTGAGGTGCTTAAAATAGTACTGAAATCGACTTATTTAGACTTGTTTTCCTGATTATCCACAACTTCCAAAAAATCAGGGATAAATATGACGTTTCCCACCCGACGAAAAATTTGAGATTTTTGCTTAGCCGAAAGGGTAAACTTCTTTGAAATGTCATCTCGAAAGTTATTAAGAGATTTTTGCAGGGAAACATTATCAAGTCCGGTGAGTCCCTTCACTTTCTCGACAGGGATCTCTCGAGTTTTATCTTCTTGAAATAGCCCAAGGATTACCGAAGCCACCTTTCCCTGAGTCAGCTTATGTGTTTTCCCTTCATACAAAAGATTCCCTCTAAAAGCATCGTAAATAATTCGTTTTGCAGGAGGAGTGGTAAGATTCGTATTCTCGCTAAATTCAACCTCAAGATTTTTTAGAATCGCAAAAGCATATTCTTTCAGTAGAGAAGGAGGGAGTTCATGTTTTTCAAAAATCGGTTCAAAATAGTGAAATTCCGCAGGAATATGGTTCGGTAACCTTTCTCTATGTTTAGCGTATAGACGGTAGAGTGCTATGTATTTTTTCCCGATTTCACCTTCACAAACAAAAAGTTTTCGGAATTTATTTGCGGCTTTCTGCATTGCTAGTAAGGCTTTTTCTGCATCTGTACTACTCTCTTTCTGTAGCAAAAGAGCCTGAAATAAATCAATGAGGGACTTCATACGAGCTTGATAAAAATCATTCCATCGTTCTGCTTGCCATATTCCAGTAGGTTCATATTCCAAAAAGAATTCCTTGGAACGGATTTTTTCGAAAACGGAAGATAAAGAAAAATCCTTATCGCCCCAATATGACCGCATTAATGTTGTTTTGAGGAGTTCTAAATCGAGATCTTCAAAAGAGGTCTCAAAAATTGGAATTGCCTCTTGAACTGTTTTATAAAAATCAAAGAAACTTGCCCTGAGTTTGGGGGTTTTCCAAGTAACAAAATCAAATTTCAAGAACTGAGAAGCGTACTTAAAAAAGGTTTGGTTTTCAAAAATTTGAGGCAGGAATTGTTCCACTAAAAAAGCCCTAAAAAGCACCCCATTCCCTTCACCTTGAGACAATTTAACAGCTTGTTCATATTGCTTCCCAAGCTCTTTGAGAATCATTATTTCGGAGGACGATTTTTCGCTCATGCGCTCACTATAATAAAAAAGTAGAGAATCAAAATATTGTGTTTAATGCGACATGAAATATGATAAATCCCTAAAAAAATTCAATGAACCATGAATCGCAAAACTCTTACGCCTTTTGCAGATGAATTTCTTCAAAGAAAGAACGTAATGGAAAAACACACCCCATTTCCACAATGGAGGGGCGAACTCTTAAAAATAAAGCACGAGCTGATTAAAGAAGCAAAGCTTGAAAAACTCAACGTGTAAGCATTTCTGACAATACCTCATCAAGTTCCCGCTCCGACATAGCTCGCACATTGGATAAATCCTGTTTCTTTTTGGTTTCTATCTTTACGGGAGCATACACCCCCAAAATCTTAAAAATCATGTCCAATGCCTTTCCAACAGCCCTTGGATCGGGTTGTGTTCCAATAATGTCCTTTCCCTGATAGAAATAGGATTCTTGTTTTTCAAGCAGTTGTTTTAGTCTCTGAACGATAAGTTCCATTGTGATTCCCTGCTTTTGCATTTCACCCCAAATCACCCCTTTATGACATTCAAATTCTTGTGTGCTTTCTATCTTCTCCTTAGCCTTTAATGCTGTGCTCACTGAATAACCGGCCTCGATTGCAGCCGTTTTCTTTGTTTTTCCGGCTGCGATACCAGCCATGTATTTCTTTACTTTGATAGACATATCCAAATCATAGAAAAAACTATTTTCTTTCAAAAAAACACCTCTTTGAGGATGACTCGAATGAAACTTGATTTAATCTTCAAACTGAATACATTGTTCGAGTTACAAGCCGCTTTAGCTCAGTGGTAGAGCGTGCCCATGGTAAGGGCAAGGTCTCGAGTTCAATCCTCGAAAGCGGCTCCAGATTTAGTAGAAAAAAGAGAATTGTCTAACATAATTCACTCTTTTTTTACGATGAGATTTAAAAATTCAAAAAATAGAGGATTAGTCTCTCGAATCTTTTATTGTTTCATCTAGCAACTTTGTCACTCGTTTAAGTGATTTCGGATCAGTTATAAATTCTGTAGCTAATAGACCTCTTTCACTTCTAATCTTTACGGAAAGAAGTGGGGTTGTTTCATAGTTGCGTTCTACCGATGTCTCCACAATTAAATCCTCAAGTTCAAGAATTTTTTGTGCCGTTTTTTGTGATGAAGAAGGCATTTGTGAAAAGTTTGAAGTTTTTAATATATAGAATGTATCACCATATATTTTCCAAGTCAAACAAAAATAGAATGTAAGGACATATAAATCATTAAAAAATGTCCTCACGTCCACGTTTGCTCGGTCTTACGGATGCTTCAAAATTGCTTGGGATTGCTCCTAATACGTTCCTAGTAGCGATCAAACGCCACAAAATTTATCATCAAATTGTGGGAAGACGAAAAATCTTCTTTTACAACGACATCTTGGAGTACAAGAAAAAAAGGGAGGAGCAGGCAAAAAGTGATAAAAGAGTGAATTCAGGTAAATAAATTTGTTTGAAAATTTTAATCTGTCATAAAATCTCATCTATCTGTGCGGCTAATTTATTATCTTTTTCCGTTACCATTCCTTTACTATGCGTAGTTAATATTATTTTCACCTGTTTGTAGTCATGCAGGAAAATATTCGGATGATGGTTCATAGCTTCGGCTAATTTTGCAATTTCATTTACGAAATGTATCGCCTCCATGAAATTTTGAAACATAAATTCCTTTGTTATTGCACCATTTTCCGATTTCCAGTTTTGGAGCATTTTTTAAGAGATAAAATTCCGTTTTATTTCGCTATAAAGAATATCCAAATAAAAAGGGAAAAATTAAGCAGGTGAACCAGGATACATACGGGACACAAAATTCTTATTACATACAGCTGATACGCCAAATAAACACTTCCAAAAAAACCAATGGCTATCAAAACTTGAAACATTAGTTCCCACTGCCAAAAAAAAGAAGTCATCAATGCTGTATAAAAAACGATTCCCCAAATCCCATTGGAAATGCCGAATGTTTGAGAATGTGAATCTTTCGCGGCTTTGGTACAAGAAACTCCGTCACTCAAATCACATAAAGCTTTATATTTTTCTCCCTGCGTCTCAAGCTGCCTTGAGACATACAGCATGTAAGCTGATAGCAATATTCCAATCGCTGATAAAAGATAAATCATGAAGAATGTATTTACTTTGCTAATTTTTTAGCAATTTCCGCCACATGTCGCCCTTGAAATTCTGCCAATGTCAATTCATTCTTACTCGGTTGTCGTTTTCCATCCCCCCCGGCTATGGTCGAAGCCCCATAGGGAGTTCCTCCGCTAATTTCATCCATTGTCATCTGTTCTTTCGCCGAGTATGGTAAACCAACAATTACCATCCCCTGATGCAGGAGGGTTGTATGAAAATTGAGAATTGTGGATTCCTGTCCACCGTGTTGTGTTGCAGTTGAGGTAAAGACACTCCCGACTTTTCCAATCAACGCGCCACTCATCCAGAGCTTTCCTGTGTGATCTAAAAAAGCCCGCATCTGTGCAGACATCATCCCAAATCGGGTTGGCGTGCCAAAAATAATTCCATCTGCTTCGGCCAAATCATCAGACGTTGCCAAAGGAATATCCGAAAAGGCTTTTTTGGCTTCCGTTGCCCTCATCTTTTCGATTATTTCAGGGGAGAGTGTTTCTGCTACTTGCAGAAGTTTTACCTCCGCGCCTTCAACAGCGCTGGCTCCTTTCACCACTGATTGAGACATCTGATAGGTATGGCCATAGAGACTATGAAAAACAACTAATATTTTCATGGAAAAAGAGTATTAAGAAGAGTTATCAAAACGATCCGTCACACATCGCCAGTCAATGGCCTCAAAAAAGGCTGCAATATAATCAGGGCGTTTTAATCCATAGTCCGTCAAAAAAGCATGTTCAAAAACATCCATTACCAAGGTTGGGACAGCTCCAGCTAAATGACCGACATCATGTTCATTGATCCAGGTATTAAAAAGTTTTTTGCTTTGTGGATCATACGCCAAAATCACCCAACCAATACCGCGAATTGCGCCAAGAGCCCGAAAATCTTTTTCCCATATTTTAAAACTGCCAAAATCCTGCACGATCTGTTTTTTCAGTGAGTTTTCCTCCTGTAGAGAGGTTAATTCTTTTGCTAAATTGTCGAAATAAAGTTCATGAAGGCGCATCCCGTTCCATTCCCACCCAAAACGCCGCTTTAGTTCCGCGTATTGTGGAGTGGTTGGATCTGCCTCTTTCAAGAGCATCATCAACGTATTTGTATTCTTTACGTACCCCTGATAAAGCATGAAATGATTTTTTAACAAATCATTACTGAAACCGGTTAAACCCAAAAGATCCGCGAAATTTTTAGCTTCGTAGTCCATGAGTAAATGGGATTAAAAAGCAAATGAAGATAAATAAACTCTATACGCTGTGCATTAAAAAAAGCAAATTTTTATTTTGAGTGCTTAATTTGGGCTTAATGAAGTCAAACGAAAAAAAAGTTTGACAAAAAAAATCCTGAAGAATAGATTTGAGAATATTCTTACTACCGGAGGGAAAAATAAGGAAGAAAGGTATTGGATAATAAAAAGTATTTTTTTATTTTTTAATATTTTCAACCATGAAAATTATTCCTCAACGGCTTCGGCATCCTTTTCGAAAAACTTCCGACTGGTCTGCTTCCCCTGTGTTTTCAGAGGACTTTTGGAGTTTTCCGTTTTCTGAGTTCCGGTTTCCGTCCGCAT
This sequence comes from uncultured Candidatus Peribacteria bacterium, assembly GCA_964344165.1. Taxonomy (GTDB): domain Bacteria; phylum Patescibacteriota; class Gracilibacteria; order UBA4473; family UBA4473; genus CAYFMH01. The sequence goes on from CAYFMH010000011.1 coordinate 22,099, forward strand.
TTGACCCAGAAAATCGTTTTTTCCCTTCCGTGGACGTATCCGAAAAAGACAATTCCTTTATCATCGAAGCGGATATTCCTAATGTTGATCCGGAAGATGTTCGTGTAGAAATTGAAGATGATGGGATTATTATCCAGGGAGAAACCACAGAAGAAAAAGAGGAAAAGGAAAAAACATATCATTATAAGGAACGAGTTTCAGGTTCTTTTTATCGAAAGTTTCCTTTGCCCTCCCGAGCTGATATGGAAAATATAGAATGCATTTCAAAAAACGGAACGCTTACTATTATAGTTCCCAAAAAAGAAGGAGCCCAAAAGAAGACGATACCTATTGAACAACAGTAGACATGCCTTGCTTTTTTTGTGCTTTAACTCTTAACTCTTTTGTACGATGTCTCTTTTTAAAAATCGTGTTGAAGCAGGGAAGGTATTGGCTCAAGAATTGATTCGTTTGGAGGATAATCATGAGGTGATAGTTGTTGGCTTACCTCGGGGAGGTGTGGTGTTAGCAGCTGAGATAGCGAAAAGACTGCATCTTCCCCTTGATGTTATTGTGCCTCGAAAGATCGGAGCTCCCGGAAATGATGAATTTGCTATTGGAGCGATTACGGAAGAAGGTACTCTAGCTCTGGATGAAGGTATATGTCATCAGCTTTCAGTTCCGCAATCTTATATTGATAGAGAAAAAACAAAAGAGCAAAAAGAAGCCTTGCGCCGATTGAAAGTTTATCGTGGAAACAAATTACCTTTGGATTTGCTGGGAAAGATAGTCATCATCGTTGATGATGGAATAGCCACGGGAGCAACAATGCTGGCGGCTATTCATTCAGCTCGAATAAAAGGCACAAAAAAGGTAATAGTCGCTGTTCCCGTAGGAGCAAAAGATTCTTTGGGGAAAATAAAAGAAGTGGCCGATGAAATCGTTTGTTTAGCAACACCTGAACCTTTTTATGGCGTTGGAATGTTTTATGAACAGTTTGATCAAACGACAGATGAAGAAGTTATAGAATGTTTGTCGTAATTTTTTTGTGAATAACTAAGCTCTTCTATTTCTCAATTTCTAACTATGACAAAAATTGAAAAATCAGTTCTCACCTGTCCACATTGCAAGCATATACAGAAAGCCGAAATTCCTGTAGACGCCTGTCAGTACTTCTATAAGTGTAAGAACTGCCAACAAATAATTAAACCAAAAGATGGAGATTGTTGTGTGTTTTGCAGTTATGGAAGTCGAAAATGTTTCACGGCTGAAAAATAATTTATATTTCTTAATTCCTTCTATCATGAAAAACGAAAATATTTCTACTACCGGTGCGGTTGGAAGCGTTCTAGGAATTGCTGTTTGCCCATTGTGCCTTCCTTTTTCTGCCACATTACTTTCTTCTCTTGGGATTGGAGTCGTTATTCCTTTTTGGCCGCTAATTATCGGACTCTTTTTTCTTTTGGCCGTGATTGGGTTTGTTAGGAGCTTTCAAGTGCATAAAAAAATCATTCCCTTGATTTTGCTTATATTAGGTGGAATTGTTCTTTATGTAGGACGTTATGTAGTTGGCATGGATTCTGTTTGGATCACCGGTGCGGTGTTTATTGTTTCTGCAGTAGTGGCAAATCATCGTGCAGGAAAAAATTTGTCCAAAGAATGTAAAAATTTAAAAAATGCTCCTCGATAAATTCAATTTCTGGCTTATAAATACTCCAATTCGTGCGTTCTTTCAAGAACAGATCGAGATCAAGCGTATGCGTAAATATTCAGATTTAAAGCCGAGGAAAAAAGTGTTGGAAATTGGGTGCGGAGATGGAGTGGGGGCGAGATTGATTAAGAAATACTTCCAACCCAAAGTGATCCATGCCAATGACATTGATCCGAAAATGATCTACATTGCCAAGAAAAAAGTGAAGGATAATGTGATCTTTTTTCAGGTAGCAGATGCCACAAATCTACCTTTTGAGGATGGTTCGTTTGATGCGGTTTTTGATTTTGACTCTATTCATCATATCGAGGATTGGCGGAAGTGCCTGCAGGAGATAAAACGTGTACTGAAACCGAGAGGGGAAGTGATTTTAGAAGATCATTCTATTGAGACTTATTCTGATACATTCATAGGAAGATTGTGCCGAAAAATAATGGATCATCCGTATGAAACTATGTATACTCGTGAAGAGTTCTTTGTGGAATTGGAAAAAATAGGGTTCAAGATTCGCACAAAAAAAATCTGCAAAGATTTTAATTTGATTTATTTTTTGGTTATAGGCCAAAAATAATTTTTTATTACTTCATCAAAAAACATCATAAAAATAGGAATTATCATTACTCAAGCAAATCCTGAAACTGTATGGAATACTTTCCGCTTAGCGAATTTTTCAATCAAGCAAGGAGATATAGTTGAGATCTTTCTAATAGGAGAAGGGGTAAAGTATGAAATGAATAGTTCAGAAAAATTCAATATTCAAGAACAAGTAGTAGAATTTTTAAAATCAGATAAAGCAAAAATTATGGCATGCGGTACTTGCTTGAAATTGAGAGATCAGGAAGCCACTAATACTTGCCCCATAAATACAATGAGCGATTTGTATGCACTTGTTCACGAGTGCGACAAAATATTAACTTTTTGATCAATTTAATAATTTGACTTTCAAGTACAAGCACACTACATTTCCTTTGCTATTTAAATTTCGGAAGTGGTTCTCATTTTTAGAGAAGTATTACAAAAAATAAGTCGAAGAATCCCTTTTGTAGAAATACAAAACTTGTCATTCACAAAGTGTGATAAATATGGTAAGGAAGGGGTCTCGAGTTCAAATCTCGATGGTGGCTCCATTTTTTTATCACAAAAAGCCTTTACAAAAATCTGTTTTTCATTATAATAAAATAAATGAAATTTATATCTCACTATCAAAACTTAGAATCTTTGTGTCAAAGGAAGGGAAGATTTATCTTTTTGGAAAACCAAGACGATCTGGATTCCCGCCCAGATATAGATGAGAGAAGACATTTTAATGAAATTTTGGATGATATTTTTTCTCAGTTTTCTGCGGGACCAGAAGAAGGGGCCGAAAGACAATGGTTTAAGCAATTACAAGAAAAAATTGAAGAAAAAGCGGTCATGAAAGTAAAACGAGGTTTTTCGATCATGTATCCTCGTTATGCAAATACGAGGAATGAAGTAGCTCAAACAGAATTAAAACTACGGGCTGAAAATGTCGTAGAAAAATTTCGTTTTCTGATACCAGATATTCCAGAACCAGACGGAGTCCAATCTCTCAGATCAAATTACCAAAGACTTTTTCAACCTTATCTTCAAGCCATCAGGCACTACGAAAATGAACATCAACTTTCTCTCCAAGGAACAGAATCTACCAAAAATGGATTTTCAGGTCTTAATAGTGTTTTTATGGCTCCGCAAAATAACGGAGACCGATTGACCTTTCAACCGGGAATGAATGAAGACGCTATAAATTGGCTTCGGAACAATTATTATAGTTTTCAGGCGGATGAAAATGGAGCGGTAGTCGTCTGGCAAAATGGTCATGCCCTCAGCCGAATAACAGGAGGGATAAAAGCCATTTATCCTATTATTTTAAATGGCGAAGTGAAGGGAATTATTACTATTGATGGAGATGGGGATGTGGCTTCTCGTTTTGAGCAAGGGGCCATGCATTTTGTTTCCGAAGGAGTAGAACGAGAACGACCGATTATAAAATTGGATAACACCGGGGAATACGAAAAGGTAAAAAAAGTAGAATTTGATATTCTGGAAGAGGAAGGGCGACGAAGGAATCTAGTAAGCCGAAATGGAAATGCCGGAGAAAACCAAATAAGCTATCCATCAGAAGGAGCTGCTGAGCAACCGCCGGCCCCAGTCACTCAAGCAGTAGAAACCACCACTCGAGCTCGAGTAGGCGAAGAAATCCAAGAACCTACACCACCAGAAGAAAGTCCTGACGATGAAGGCCCAGCGGATTCAGGACCGGAGGGGCCAGAAGATGTTCCCCCTCCTGAACCACCCCCCGAACCAGAACCACCAAGTGATGACTCTGGTGGAGCAGCCGTCGTACCAGAACCAGAGGGAGGATCCCCAGATGATGGAGCCCCATCAGATTCAGGATCTGAAGGCTTAGTAGACGTTCCTCCTCCTGAACCAGAATCACCAGAAGGCGGACCAACTGACGGAGACGCTGCCGCAAAAATGGAAAGTGATGAAGAAAAAAGAAACAAAGAACTAGAAAAATTCAAAGAACAAATAGAATTCCTTAATGATGAAAAAGATAAAAATTTAAAAAAAGCACTTCATGGAGTATTAGATGATATTAAAGAAATCAAAGTAGAAAATAAGAAGGTAAAAACTTTTGAAATCCATGGAATTCATTTTAAAGAGGGGGTCAGCAGCAAAAAAAGAAATCATTTACGAACCATTATTAATTTCGTAGAAGAAGATGAAAACAAGAAAGTAGGAAATAAATGTAGTGGAGGGTTAAGAAAAATTTCTATAAAAAACTTCAAAGTATATCGGATTATTTTTAACCCGGATTCTTTATTTGGAAACAGAAAAAAAGTGCTACTAGAAGGCTGCTTCCCAAAAAGAAACTTTGAAGTTTGGTTTTATAAAAATAGAAAAGAAACTCCAAAACATGTGAATTTTGATGAAACTACTGGACAATGGACCGCTGTCCCACTACACAAAAAAGGAAAAAGACGTCCTATTTTTGGTGTAGAAAAAAAAGAAGAAAAAGGTTATAGAGCTGATTTTATCTACGAACAAAAAAAATCCTCTCCAAAAGTAGTGGTCAAAGATGTTTCAATGGCTGTTGAGGCAACTCTGGCTGAATTTGATTATCAAGCAGACCAGATCGATAAAATAAATTCGGAAGAAATCGAAGAAATTTTAAAAGCAAACAATATCGAAATTCCAGAAAATATAAAATCACACCTCACTGGTTTCCAAAGAACTAAATCAGAAAAAATCATCATCCATCTTTCTGGGAAATTTGATGATAAAGTAAAAAGCTACGATTTCACCCAAATAAAAGGAGTTAACAAAATTGTCATTGATAAACAAGGGGAAAAAGGTCCTTTCGAAATCACCTTCAATGAATCTGGAGAAGCTTCTTGTGAAGGAAACAAGATCGAAAGCTATGATGGAACTTTCCACCAGGCTTAAGCGTGCTTCTTCTTAAACTCCTCTGCACACTCTTTGAGAAAATCCATCGCTTCTAATCGGCCTTTCGTCCGAAGGACTTTTACTTCTTTTCCCGGTTCTCGATCTTTGTAGTGCTCGAGAAACCATTCGAGATTAGCCACGATCTCGGCATCGAGATCTCCAATATCTTTACAGTGGGCATAATCACTGTGCCCCTCTGGGACCCCGAGGATCTTGTGATCGAGCTCTCCCGTATCATCCATCTCGATGATCCCGACAATCCGGATCGGCACCACGACTCCTGGCTGAAAAGATTCATTGGCGATCACAATCACATCCATCGGATCATTGTCATACTTGTTCCAAGACTGCGGAAAAAATCCATAATTCTGTGGGTACTCCACCGGCGTCCGAAACACTCGATCCACAAAGATCGTGTTATATTTTTCATTAAACTCATACTTCACACTCGATTTTTTGGGGATCTCAATCACCGCATGATAGATCCCCTCATCCGCTTCCAACGGCAAGTCCATAAATAAATTCATTTTTTAAAAATTAGGAAATAACGACACCGATTCTATTATTCGACCGTTTTCCGTCAAGATAGTCTAAATTTTCAATAAAGATCTTTTCCGCGATTTTTATTTACAAAGGATGTTCCTCTTCTGCTCCTCTGATAAGGGGAGATACTAAGGAGTGTAATTTGGAAGAGGGGTTTGGGAGGCTAGGTGGGGTATGAAAAAATACTCCTTTTTTACCGAAACAACTTAATCAACTTCACACTATCCATCGCTCCAGACACTATCTCACATGCACACCCAAACTCCTTCCCGAAAAATTTCACAATTTCTTTATTCGCTTTGCCTTTTTCTGGCACCGCCGCAATCTTTATTTTCACCGTCTTTTCTGCATCATCCAGAACTTGTACAAATTCATTTTTTGCCGCCCCCGGAGAAATCTTCGCTCGAAAATAAAAAACATTTTTCACATCCAGCTCCTTTTTTACAAGTTCAAAAAACACCTCTAATTTCATCCACTATAAGCTATAAATTAAGAACTAGAATTATGGGATTTCAAGTTTTAAATTTCATATTCCGAATTCCGAGTTTCGAGTTCCGCATTCTGAAATCTGCAATCATAAATCTAACAGCTTATCAATCATCCCGCTGATCGCAGCCTCTCCGGGCATCCCTGGGATCTTCACATCTTCATTGATGAGGAAAAAAGGCGTCCCCGTCGCTCCCAAAGCCTGTGCCATTTTTTGATCTTTCAGCACTTTGGTTTTCATCGCTCCGGATTTCCAGCAGGTTTTGAATTCTTCTTCATTGAGTCCTAGATCTCGGGCAGTCCCCATGATATTTTCTTCTTCATATCGACCAAAATTGCCAAAAAGCGCATCATGAAACGCTCGAAACTTCCCCTGTTTCCGAGCACATTCTGATGCCTCCGCGATGCCAAATGTTCGAGGCGAAAGTGGAAAATGTCGCTGCTCAACAACAACTTTGTCTCCGTATTTGGCTTCAATTTTTGTGAGCATGTTAGCGGCTTTCTTACAATACCCACACCCAAAATCAAAAAATTCGGTGATGTACACCACATCACTTCTATTTGTTTCTGTGGCTACTTCTTCTGTTTTTTCAATTTTTGAACACCCCAGAAGGAAAAAAGGCACCACAAGCAAAATCAATTTTTTCATTTTTTACAATTTAAATAACACCATAACCGTACCTACGAGAAAACATAAAGTCAAAAATTAAACAAAAATTCCTTCATTGAAGATTAAAGACTAATAATTGAAGATTCCTCAAAAAATTTCTGGCTTTTTTTTGCATAAGTATTTCCAAAAATACTTCAGCGCCGAAGAAAGATGAATCCAAAAAGTCTTTTTTTGAATAGCGACAAAAAAGTTACCGCCAGACAATCTTTCAGTTCCATGAAAGGCTGTGGCTTTTTTTATTTTGAGCACTTTGCGACCCAACTCCCACGTCCGTCGACACAGATCTGTGTCTTCAAGAAAAAGAAAAAATCGTGGATCAAATCCGCCCAATTCGTCTGTAAAAAAAGATTTCTTCATCACGAGGAAACTCCCCTGCGCCCACTCGACCGGAATGATATCTTTGCTCTTATTTTCTCCATCCTGGAGATAATGACGAGAGGCCGACTCGAGCCCAAAAATCCGGTGGGCCAGAAGCCCCCAAAAGCTTGGAAATTTACGAGTGTTGGGCTGTGGTGTTTGGTCTGGATTAAGGAGCTGTGGGACGACAATTCCAGCTTTTTCTTCTTTTTCGAGAGCTTGAAACAATCGATCAAAACAGTGTTCAGCCACCTCAATATCAGGATTAACGATGGCCAAGAATTTCCCATGCGCTTTTTTGATCCCCACTTCATTTCCCCCGCCAAATCCTACGTTTTTTTCGAGCCGGATAACTTTCACATTCTTCTCTTTTCGAAAAAATTGAAAAAGCTTCTTGCCTTCGTTTCGAGGAGAGGCATTATCAATAATTATAAACTCAAAATCCCCCTTCGGGGGGAATTTTTTGAGTGACGCAAAAAGACACTTAATTTTTTCAGCGCTTCCATAATTTACGGTCACGATAGACAAAAATGGATCTTTCTTCACCAAATCAGTTTACAAGCGACGAATTGTTTGTCAAAATGGGGACGAATAACAGGTGAAATTGAAAAATTCCAAGCACCAAATTCCAAATTTCAAACAATTTCAAAATCATAAATCTACAATCTAAAATCTACAATCCCAATGTCTGATTACAAAATCTTTGCCGGCTCCAGCCATCCTCAGCTCGCGGAAGAAATTTCCAAAAGCCTAGGAACTCCGCTCTCTGAGATCACGCTCAAAACATTCTCTTGTGGGGAGACCTACATCAAGTTTGAAGAAAGTTTCCGAGGCCAAGAAGTATTTCTCATTCAGACCTGCCGGACAGAGTTTATGAATGACGACCTGATCGAGCTTTTTCTCATGGCCAACGCCGCTCGAGAGAGTTTCGCAGAAAAAGTTCACGTCATCCTTCCATACTTCGCCTACTCTCGACAGGACAAAATCCACGGACCTCGAGAGGGAATCTCGGCAAAACTTTTAGCCGACCTCCTCGTCCAATCTGGAGCCAATCACATCATCACGGTGCAACTTCACACAGATCAGATCCAGGGATTTTTTGACTGTCCAGTAGACAATCTCAATCCCCGACGAATGTTTGTGGAGTATTTCCAGAAAAAAAACATCAAAGACGCTGTCATCGTCTCCCCGGATGCCGGAGGAGCCAAGATGGCGAAAAAGTTTGCCGATGGACTCAAGGTGCCGCTCGTGATCATGCACAAACAACGGCCAGAACACAATGAAGCAGAAGTCACCCATGTGATCGGAGATGTCGCCGGAAAAACACCCATCATCGTCGATGACATGGTAGATACGGCTGGATCGGTCGTGAAAGCAAAAAACGCGCTGGTCGAAAAAGGCGCCAATGACGAAGTCTACCTCTGCTCTTCTCACGCGGTCTTCTCTGGATCTGCCCGAGAAAATCTCGACAGTTGTAATTTTAAAGAAATCGTCTGCACCGACTCACTCCCGGTCGAAGAACCTCCGAAAAACTTCAAAGCGCTCTCGATGGCCCCACTCTTTGCTGAAGTGATCAAGAATGTAGCCGAACATAAGTCGGTATCGAAGTTGTATTTCTAAACACCATCATACGATATTCCCCACTCGTCAACGTCCCCACTCATTGTTCCTCTAGATGTAGTTACAGAAAAACTATGGCTTCTTTGTTCTAACCTCAATTCGTAACTAAAATCATATTTTTTACTCAACTTCATTATCTTAACCATAACATGCCTCCCCACATTAGAACAAGTTTTTTGTTCGGGGGTGTGAGAAACTACAAAATAATAAGAAAAAAGGTCAAATCCTATTTCTTGAATTAGTTCAGAAAGCAAATCTGGCGCCTAAACCAAAGTCTTCAGCGTTTTTTCAATCCGCTCCTTCGCATTCTGGAAAAACAAACGGCTCTCCGGTCATTTTTTCAGAGAAATGATATCATAATCATTAGATTCCATATCTTTACTCCACAGTAATAAGTATTTTTGAAGCAACTTTTTGAAGGTTGGGTTTTTAATACTTATATTTTTTCCCAGCGGATCATCTTTTGTTCGAAAAAAGAGAAAATGCCCTACGGAAGACTTTTCATCCAACAAAATTACAATTCTTCGAGCCCCTTGGATAGTAGTGGTATAAACTTTTATGAGGCTTGAACTTGAGGGAATAGACTTTCCTTTTATTTTTGAAAAAACTCCTTTTTGGCTACTTTTTATGATGACATCAATATCCGAGGGGGTTAGTTTTTCTTTTTTAACGATTGTTTTTGCAAATACAATGGATTTCATTTTAACCAGAAAATTTATGACGCCATCTTCCTACTGCATCATCCATCATAGCTTGAGTTTCTTCGTCCACCTCAATTATTTCTGTTCTTTCTATTTGTACATCATCCTGAGTGATGGTTCCTATTTGGATTTTTCCTTTCACATAATCCTGAAGGAGTATCTTTACAATCGTACTCAGGGCAAAACCTTCTGATTTTGCCTTTTTTAAAGCTTGATTCTTAATTGATTTTTGGATCATTATTGTTGAATTCATTTTAACTTCGTTAAAAAATCTATAGAAATTATATAGAATCAACAAGGTTTGGTCAATTTTTTTGAAAAATTAATACGGTGAGAAAAATTTTTTCGTTTGTGTACTTCCCAAAACGATCTAGTTTAATAGCCTTCTTTGTTTTCAAAAAAATAAAAAGCGGACTATTGAACCGGGAAAATTTATTGAGGGATTTTTGTTTGGGAAACATAGATGAAGCCAAGTCGAGAAGACTTAGCTGAGCTAATGACTTGGCTGAGCGAGATT
>CAYFMH010000012.1:0-30421 GCA_964344165.1 uncultured Candidatus Peribacteria bacterium
AATTTATATTTCGAAATAAAAATAAAATCAATGCAACTTTTTTGATATAAAAATATATCAAAAACGATTGACTAATATATTTTTTAGGCGTATTTTTGGGACCGGCAAAAATGAATAATCTAATCCCACCGCAAAAATCAAGTACTCCAAATTATAGATTAATTATTAAAAAACTAGATGAAGTTTCTGTGATTATTTGTGAACTAGATAATTTATTACCGAAAAATAAGATCATAATTCAGATTTATAGCTTGGTGATGGAGCTAAAGGAAGGAATTTTAAGGAAAAACACTTGAAATTTTATTTTTGCACCCCTAGGATGGAAAAGCTTTATTTCTTAATCTATTTTAAGATGACTGACGGAAAAGGCGGATGTTGTGGAGGTGGATGCAACAAATAGTTGTAACCACAAAAACATCTAAAAAAAGAAAAAGTCCCTTTCAAGGGGCTTTTTTGTTGTCCTATAAATTTTGGTCAAGGGGTGGGAGCTTTTACCTCCCCCCATCCTTGACCAGAAAATCGCCTCTTTGAAATTTCTTTATTTCTCCCCGAATCGTTTCTCCAATTCGATGGCAACAAATATTCCATTCACGAATAAGAGAATTCCTCCGAAGATTTTCAACAATGTGGGACCCTCGACAATAACGAAGATCCCTAAGATGAATACAATCACGGAAAGCAAAAAATAGTATTTTCCGCCAACTTTATTGAGCAAAGCCCAAAACTCTGCCCAAAGCGATTCAGTGTGTTCCATCTTGAACTCCTTCTCTTTCTTACTTATTGAGGCGATTATCACGGATCAGATCCATATCGCCAATTACGAAATTTTACGAACTGTGATGATAGATCACAAGGTCCGCAATAAAACCCTCAATAAAAAAACGAAATGTTAAATAGCACTTTATATTTTAATTATTTTTTATTTTTTGTCAAGTAATTTTAAGCCAAATCACCTTATCTTCCAATCAATCAGTTTTTTCTTCTGCTCCTTCAGAATCTCATTTGTTTTTGAAAAATGCTTGCATCCAAAAAATCCACTGTGTGCTGAAAAAGGCGACGGATGTGCAGCCTTTAATACAAAATGTTTGTTTGTATCAATCACACTCCCCTTCTCCTGCGCATATCGTCCCCAGAGGAGAAAAACAATCCCCTCTCCCCGATCTGACAACTCCTTAATCACTCGATCCGTGAATAGTTCCCAACCTTTCCCCGCATGAGAGTTGGCCTGATTGGCTCGGACCGTCAAAGAGGCGTTCAAAAGTAACACCCCCTGATCGGCCCAGGATTCGAGATTTCCGTGTGTTGGAATTGGAAGCCCGAGGTCATCCTGAATTTCTTTGTAGATATTCTGAAGAGAGGGTGGCATCTGCACCTCTTTATTTACGGAGAAACAAAGCCCATGTGCCTGTCCAGCTCCATGGTAGGGATCTTGCCCCAGAATCACGACCTTTACCTGATCAAATGGACAATGATCGAAGGCCGCAAAGATCTGCGTGAAAGGCGGATAAATCGTTTGTCCCGAATCTATTTCTGACACGATAAATTGTTTCAAATCCTGAAAATACGGCTTCTGAAATTCGTCCAAAAGCACCTTTTTCCAGCTTTCTTCGATTTTTGGATCAACAGATTTTTTTTGCATACAAAAAAATTAAATTCCAAATCTCAATACCCAAATTACAAAGAAATTACAAATAATTATAGATTCGTTTGTTTGGAATTTGTTATTTGGTGCTTGGAATTTTTACTTTTCATCAGAAGTTGGAACATCCCTCTGCATCCATTCATAAAAAGCCTTTCGATCACCTTCTATACTAAAAACAACTCGTTTTATGTTTGGGAAGTGAAAAGCGGTTTTTTGAACCTGAGCAAAAAATTGCATACTTCCACAGCTAGTATTAGCTCCATTCAGCGCTTCATAGATGGATTTCCCTTTTACTTCTTTTCGGAGATTTACATGGGCCACACCATCGATGACTTCGATAATGTTGACGGCTCCACGAGTTTTTTCTGAAAAAACAGATGTAAATCCCTGGGACCTCTCTCCCTCCGTCGGTCCCCAAAAAAGCATACTAAGCGCCACCTCTGGCATTTTTTCATGTGGTGATACTTTTCGTCCAACGGGAAGTACCTTAGCACAATCATTTTCACCTCCTCCGGCGAGTTTTGGATTGCTGTAATACAGAGTGATCACGTTAGGATCTTCTTTTGCCCCTCCTCCACAAGCGGTTAAAAACAAAGCCAACACGGAAACGATCAAAGTTTTTTTCATTTTTATGACTTAAAAATTAAGCAGCTTCTAATACTCTTCCTGTCTGATCCTTTGTAGTACCAATCAAATTTGGAATCAAATTTTCTTGAGCCAATAGCTGTCTAAGGGTTAAAGATTCTTTAAAACCAGTTTCTACTAGCACATCATCTAGGTTTGAACTCCTCAGAGGTTCTGTTTGACGCCCAATAAGGTCTCCTTTTTCACCTTCTGAACGAGCCATTCTTGTCTCCATAACCACTTTATCACCTTCTAAAAAGATATATTTATGAGTCCAAATTATTCCTTCACCTGCGGTTCCCATTACCTCTAATTTCAACTTTCCTCCAACTGTTTTTAGATAGAACAAAGCTGGAACTGGTTTTTCAAACCTTTCTCTTAAAGCACTGAGCCCATCTTTTAATTTCATTTTTCAAAAAAATTACATTTCACGTTCATAACCATCGTATTCTCCGTTAAACTTTTTGGCATAGAGATCAAATCTCTGACAAATAGGAAAAAGTTCATCTTCTCGGATTTTTTTGGTCACGATCAGACACCATCGCTCCCCATTTCCGTACCAAGAAATATCAAAATCCACCACCTCAAATCCTTCATTTTCGAGAATATCCTTCACCTTTAGCGCATTGTCTTTTTGTTTGAAATAAAAGTAAAAATCTACTTCTTCGAAGCACAATTTTCGCAGAGATTGCTGTCTCCGAAGCAGGTTCGCGATCTGGTAAGCCCTTTTCATCATGTTATAAAAATTCTATTCCTCCCAAATTTTTATTTCAAATTTTATTCCAAATTTCGAATTATCAACCACAAAAAAAAATCAAATTTTTTTTTCGATTATTTTGAATTTTGCTTTTTGAATTTTTAATTTAGTTTCTATTGTCCACAATCTCCTTCCAGGTCACGAGCAGCGGAGCCGCAAGGAAGATAGAAGAATACGTCCCGATCAAAATCCCAATCGTCAGCGCCAAAACAAAAAAGAAAATTGATTCCGCCCCAAAGAAAAGGAGTGCTACCAACGGTAACAAAGTAGAAATCGAAGTATTGATTGATCGCATGATGGTTTGCTGTACTGATTTTTTAACAGAATCTTCGAAACTCTCATGGGCTTTTTGGTGTCGGATGTTCTCTCTCACTCGATCAAAGATCACAATTGTATCATTGACAGAGAACCCAAGCGTCGCCAAAAGCGCAGTGATAAAAGGAAGCCCAAGCTCCACCCCAGCAACAAATCCCAACACGGTAAAAATTCCCAGCACAATCAAAATATCGTGAAAAAGAGCCACAATCGCCACTGATCCAAATCTCCAAGGATTAATAGATTTTGGGATTTTTCGGAAGGCAAAAGCCACAAAAATAATGATTCCAAGGAGTGCCACCGCAATCGCCCCCATAGATTTCTTTTTGAAACTCGCTCCGATATTGGCATCTACTTTTCGGTAGCTTTCGGCTTCGAAGGCCCCGAGCTCTGTTTCTATATTTTTAGAAATCCCTTGGATCTGCTCATCCGATAGATCTTCGATCGTGATTAGGAAATTCCCCTCTCCACTTTTTTGAATTTGAGCCTCTTTAGTCAGTACTTCTTGTTTGCTAAAAAACTCCTTCAATTGTTCCTTGGTCACGGTCCCTTCCTCATTAAATTTGATATCCCATCTGGCTCCTCCCATGAAGTCTAATCCCAGATTGAGCCCAAAGACAAGGACCAGCACGATACTCACACTGACGAGTCCAGCAGAGATCGTAAACCATAGTTTCCGAAGTGCGGTAATGTTCATTTTATTAGTAATTAGAGAAATATTTTTAATGAATAATGTAGCTAATGAGTAATGATTAATTTTGGGGAGGCTTCGCCTCTTTTTTTAATTTTTATTCATTCTTGTTGTTTTCAAGATGGAGAATAATAACTTACAGATTTCATTGCAGTCGGCAATTAATGAATTAAATAATTCTTCTGCTATATATTTTGTACGATGCAACAATCTTAACCAATAGTGTGTTTCCTTTGCTTCTTTATAAGACAGAGAGATTTTTGCAGAGAACTCTGCTCGAGAAATGCTTCCATCAGCTTCTTCAAGATTTGCTCCAATTGACGTCCCACTTCTTAATATCTGTTTTGACATCACATATTCCCTTTTTTCTTCTGCCAACATTTTATACAGCTCTACGATTCGAACAGCAAAATCAAATGATTTATCCAAGACTACGTTTTCTTTTTTATTACTCATTATTCATTCCTCATTAATCATTATTTACCTTCTCCTGATCTTCCCCCCTAATTTTTTCTCACTTTTTTTCACAAATTTTCCAGAGATTCCAAAAAGCCAAGGCTTGTGAAAACAATCAAAAATTAGGACAAAACGAAGCAGATTTCGTGAGATCGTGATCGCTGTAAACATGGAGAGAATCGTCCCTACGATCAGGGTAATCGCAAATCCCTTCACGATCGAACTTCCCATACTGAAGAGAATTACACAGGTCAATAGCGTCGTGAGGTTTGAATCCCGGATCGCCGTCCACGCTCGCTCAAACCCAAGATCAACCGCTTGATTGAGATCTTTTCTTTTGACGAATTCCTCTTTCATTCGTTCGAAGATCAGGATATTTCCATCTACGGCCAGGCCGATAGAGAGCGCAATCCCGGCCATCCCGGCCAAAGTCAAAACGATCGGCCCTCCGAAACTCTCCGGCCAGGTCTTCAAGATACTTACAAAAATCCCGGTGTACAGGATAAGCGCTACAGAAGCTACCAACCCGGCCAATCGATATCCAAATGTCATAAAGATCATGGTAGCTAGCAAACCAAACGCTGCGGCTTTTAGACTTTTGGCTAATTGCTCAGCTCCCAGCTCTGGCTGGATCGTAGTTTGTCCACTAAGGATCACCGGCGCATCGATTGCCCCGAGGTTCAGATCATTAGCCAATTGATGAGCTGATTGGAAGGTAAAGTTTCCGGTAATCTGAGATTGTCGTCCAAAAATTTGTTCTCGCACGGTTGGAGTTGTGATCCAGTTCCCTCCGACTTTGATCCCGAGTCGACAGACGCCTCCATCACACTGTCCTTTTTTGGAGGCCACTCGACCGGTGAGTTCGGCGAAGAGATCGCCTCCTTCTGCATCAAAAAGCAAATTAACAAGCGGTTGTCCGACCTGATCGTATCCCACAGAAGCATTCTCGAGCTGTGCTCCTCCGAGCTGAGTTGGTTGCCAAAAAAGTTCATTTTTATCCCAGGCAATCATTTCATATTTTAGCTGGGTATCGATGTAGTTTTCTGTTTTTTCTGGATTTTGTTCGAGGACCTCGATGATATGAAACCCAAAGTCAGTCTCAACCAAATCTGCCACTAAACCAATCTCAGCAGCCGGAACCGCTGGCGTCGTTTCGTTACCATCGTCATCCAAGACAGCGTCTTTTCCAAACACGGCTGCATCAAAGGCTGGTACCATAGATCCTGGGTTAAATTCTCCGAGATCTCCCCCTTTGTCAGCCGATGGTCCGGTCGAATATTCTTTGGCTAATTCTGCAAAATCACCTCCTCCTTTTATCTCCGCCAAAACTTTTTCAGCCGCTTCTTTTGCTTCTTCTTTTGTTTTGTATTCGGCGTCCTCAGGGGCTCGGAGGGCTCCCTCGTATCCGAAGAGGATATGTCGAGCTTGCGCTGATTTTGGGATATCTTTTTCTCTCCCCTGCTCCCGCTTACCAGTCAAATGAACTATCGCCAAAACTGGTCGAGGGAAGCTCGTGATATTCAATTTTCCTTCGTCATCCATTTCGTAGGCCACTTCGGTCTGTGTCTCAATAATTTCTTGGAGGATCGTCCCCGATCGTGCTGCCAATAATTTGTCTGCAAGAATTGGATCGGGAAAAGAATCTCGAAACCGATAATCGATCACTTCATGAGAGACATTTTCATCTTGAGTCAAACCAGCGACTTTCATATTCCAATTACTTGGATTGGTCTGAGCCAATTCTGCGGCAATCTGAATTCGCATCTTTTTCTCTAGATCCGGATCTTCTTCGAAGAATTCCAATCGATTATCTTTTTCGGCATCTCGTTTGGCTTTTTCTACATTAGACGATGGAGGCAGTTGGATAAGGATATGTTCTTCTTCGTTTACTTGAGAACGTTTTACCAGTACTTCCCCCACCCCAGCTGGATTTACCCGAGCCTCGAGCGCATCTCGGACTGATTCGGCGATTTGTTCTACATTTACGTCGTTTATCGGATCGTCATCACTGTTTTGGGCGATGGCATCACTGAGATCGATTTTGTAGTCCAGCTCGGTTCCCCCGGCCAGATCCAAACCTAACGTAATTTTCAGACTTTCCATTTTTGAGACGAAGGCACTCTCATCACCAAATATGGCAGAAAAATACGAAGCAGGTGTCGAAATAATCCCTGCGATCAGAGCAATCCCGACCACAAAAGCAAACCGATTAAGTACTTGTTTTTTCATTAAAAATTAATTAAAAATTCAATAGCTTTGAGTTTTTTGATCCCACAAAAAATTGCCGGGAAATTCTAGAAAAAAAATTCCATTCGTCAAAAGATTGTTTGGAAAAATTATTTTAATTTTCTGTAAACACATTTTCAAACCTAAACTATCACAATTTACAGTCTTCATTATCATACTCAAAATATTTACTTACACGGATAATATGGATTATCCCTGGGTTCAATTTCAACTGAATTCAAAAGATACTTGTCCGAGCTCTTCGCTTTTTAACATCTTTTTTTCGATTTCGGAATCTCTTCCCTCGGGCCTACATCACGGGGTATTTCGGCGGAACTAATAAAATAAAAAAGCAAATTAAAACAAACATTGAAAAATCTCCCAACAACCAATAAAATTTAAAAAACAATCCACGTTTGTAATTTGTTATTTTGGAAATGGTTCTCACAAAAACCCGCGGCATCCTCGGCATGAACGCTCGAAATCTCCTCTATATTTCGAAATACAACTCTGCCGCAAATAAAAAATTTGCCGATGACAAAATCTTTACTAAACAGTTTCTTGAATCCCGAGGGATCGGGGTGGCGAAGCTGTATCATATTATTAAAAATCACCAGCAGCTGACACATGATTTTTTTGCGGGACTCCCCAATGCCTTTGTGATCAAACCAAATCGTGGATACGCTGGCGGAGGCATTCTTGTTGTAACAGAAAAAAAGAACAAAAAATGGATTACGGTTTCCGGAAAAAAGCTCGATGAAGAATTTCTTTTTCGACACTGCATCGACATCCTGGAGGGAAAATACTCGATCTCCGGGGTACATGACCAAGTGATATTCGAAGAAGTGCTGGAGCCTCATCCAGATTTTCGTTTGCTGACAGATGTTGGTCTTCCCGATGTTAGATTGATTGTTTTTAATCTCGTCCCGGTCATGGCCATGGCCCGTATCCCGACGACAGAATCCGACGGAAAAGCCAATATGGAGCTCGGAGCTATCGCTATGGGGATCGATATAGGAACCGGAAAAACAACCGGAGGCGCCTACTACTCACAGTACATCAAAAAAATGCCAAACGGCCAGAGTGCGGTAGGATTCCAAATCCCCTACTGGGATGAGATTCTCCACACCGTGACAAAAATACAAAATTATACAAAAATTGGCTATCTCGGCGTCGATATGGTAATCTCCAAAACCGGCGTAAAAGTACTAGAACTGAATGCTCGCTCGGGACTCAAAATACAAGTAGCCAATCGAATCCCACTTCGAGCCAGACTTGAAAAAATTACCGATCTCAAAGTCCTCACCCCAGAAGAAGGCGTCGATGTGGCCAAAACGCTTTTTTCTCAGAAAGGAGCACCCACCAAAGAAGAAGTGAAAGAAAGTAAGCCAGTCGTCGGAATCCTAGAACCCGTGATCCTATATCGAGAAGGAGAAAAACCCCAAACACTCCTAGCAAAAATCAGTCTCAGTGCTGAAAAAAGTGTTCTTTCTGAGAAGTATTATGATGGCCCTATGATGGACATCTCCATGGCCGGAAAAAGGCTCAAAATCCCTACAGAAAAAAAACGACTTCGAGGTGAAGAAGATCTCATCTTGGCTGGAAAACATCTGAAAGAGTTTTTTATTGATCCAAATAAAGAGTTTAAAAAAATCGATCCGACGCTTCTCACCGCCAACCTCGATGAAAAAGTAATCAAAAATCTGGATGAAAAAATCTGTGAAATTGATGCTAAAATAAAGATTTTGGCCTTTCTCAACCCACAAAATCTAGCCGAACAAAAAGCTATATTTTTGTCCCATCCGGAATTCTCTCCTCGATTTTTTTATCGGGAATACAACCTGGACTTTGACCAGTTCCGAAGTGATCTCAAAAAACTTCCTCAACCCAAGGAACATTTTCTCTATCCACTCTATAAAGAAAAAATTAAAAACATTGAAGCTAAACTAGAACTGCTAGAATCAATTGATGCTCCAGATTTCAGAGAACATTCCAAAAAATGTTTTGGAGATGTTACCCAGGCTCTGTATCGATCAGCGCTCAAATTTCTGAGAGAAAATGCTGACAAAACCAACCCGGATGAAAGCGAGGAACTCGACACCAAAAACACTGAAAGTATCCTTCAGGACTTTCTCAAAGAAAAAAAACTCGCCCACTGGAAAATTCAAATCATCGAAGACTCCGTCGCCGATATCCAAGTGACAAAGAAAAATGTGATCCTGCTCAAAAAAAACGCCACTTTCCGAGAAAATCGACTCCGTGCGCTGCTGGCTCATGAAATAGGCACTCACGTTTTTCGATTTGAAAATGGAAAAGTTCAACCTCTCCGGATCCTCGAGCGAGGAACGGCCAACTACCTGAGAACAGAAGAAGGCCTCGCTATCTGGAACCAAAATCAACTAGGACTCGACCTGGGAGAAAAATATCTCACTCCCGCTCTCCTGGTCATCGCTATCTACATGGCTGAAAAAATGTCTTTTCGGGATCTCTTTCATTATCTCAAAAACACACACAATCTCGATAATGATCTGGCCTGGAAACTCTGTGTGAAGTCAAAACGAGGACTTAAAAACACAGAAACCAAGACCGCTTTTACAAAAGATGCCATTTATTTTCAGGGAGACCAAGATATCGAGAAGTTTGTAAAAGAGGGTGGTAATATCGCCGATCTGTACGTGGGAAAGATCAATATTGAGGATCTACCGGTTATCAGCCAGATAGAGGATCTGAAGCCAGCGAAGTTTTTGTTATAATCTCTGGTGTCAAGTATTAGGTCCGTGAATCCGGAAATTAAAATCTAGCTTATACATGCGGCTTTCACAAACTAAAGCAGCATTTTTGCGAAAATCAAACTTAAAAGTACTACTTTCACCCAGAGCAATCCACAGTAAAACCTTATAGCATGCGGAAAAGCAATTTCTGGATTCACGGTTAGGTATGATTTCATCATACCCCCTCTTCAGCCTTCGTTCCCGAGTACTCGGGGCGGCCGACAGGTACTCCCCCCTTACAAAAGGGAAAACACTTAAGTATCAAGCAATTTTTTTTACTTTTTGATAGTGAAAAAAAACATTCCCAGATGGAAAAATAGGAATCTTTTGCGAAGTTTTCCCTTATCCCCTATCATGCTAGGGATGAATTATGCAAAAGTGATTCACAGTGCCTGGCAACTTCTGGTCGACGTACCAAAGCTGAAATGGTTTGCCTTTGTTCCCAGCTTTATTGCTGTACTTATCTTTGTCCTGGAAGTGTGCTGGCAGCTCTATCTTTATTTTTCTGAATTTGGAGTATTAGAAAACAAAGTTTCCTTTGAATTGATTGGGACTCTCGTTGGGTTTCTTTTTGAGCATCATCTCATGCTATGGGCAATTTTGGCGGTTATTATTATTTTATTTTTTGGGTTTGTGGTCCCCTCTTGGATGCAGGGGGTACTGATCGCCAGTTCGAAATTTAAATTCGAAAATCCAGGACAATACCTTTCACTACGCCAAAAAATGCTCGATGGATTTGGATATTTTTTCCGGATTTTTGAACTTCGAGCTATTTTAGGACCTTTCGAATTTGTTTCTATCATTCTTTTTGCAGCAACTTTTTATCGGTACTATCACGATAGTTTATTTGACCTTATACTTCCTCTTTTGATTATCCATATCATTATTTCTTTTTTCATTCAGATTTTTTTGGCCTTTGTCCCCTACTTCATCGTAGAAGAAGATGTTTCTCTCAGTGAAGCAATGAAAAAAAGTATTGGCCTCGTTTTCCTCAACTTTGGAGCCACGCTCGCAATTATCCTTCTCATGGTTCTTGTGAATATAAGAATTATCATCAACGTGGTAGTTATTTTAGGAGTTCCGGTCGCTATTTTTGCCGCTTTTTTCTACTTCACTTCTACTTTTGTAATTACGTTGACGATTCTTTTGGGCCTTCTTGCGATGGCTTTGGCAGCTTATCTCACGGCTATTGTGGAGGTTTTTTCGACGGCGGTCTGGGAGCGAAGCTACACAGCATTGAAAAAGAAGAGGGAAGATTGATGAAAAATTTTTAATTTTGTAATTTTATAATTTTGTAAATAAATCTTCAGCCTTTGCTTTGTAAAAAAATAATTTCAAGCTTCGGCCGACAGGTAAATCTTAATTTTTAAAATGTTTAAAGCTTAAAAATTAGAATTTGTTTAATCCCGAGTTCTCGGGAAAAAATTAAAAATTTTAAAACATGTCCAAAAACCTCAAGAAAAACTTAGAACTTATCCTCTTCATCGCCCTCGGGAGTCTTTTCCTCGTTTTGGCTCGTGATTATTTTTGGACGATTCAGCCGCTGCAGATTTATGGAGAAAAAAACGCCGCCCTCATCAAAACAAAAAATGGAGAAATTATTTTTTTCGGTAAAAAATCAGATGGGGCTGTCGCAATCCAAAAAAACATCAGCCCTTATTTTTTGTCCCAAGAAAACCTAAATATCGAAGCAGCTGAAATAAACAAAGAATATCAGGGAAAAGATTTTGTCGTTCAAAAAATATCAGAAAACGTCGCTCATGGAACTTTTGGTAATCAAAATGTATTTTTCTTTGATAGAGCGGTCAAAGACGAAGAGACCAATCTCAAATCACAAAAAATAAGTCTAAAAAGTGATCTCTGGATACTCAAAAACAGTTATTTCCCAGATTTTTTACCAACGCCAAAAGTAGCTATATTGTTTTTGGGAGAACGAAAACCTGGGAAGAGTCTTCAAACCTTTGCTCAAGAAAATGAAACTCCCTTACTTTCCTTTAAAGAAACTAAAGGATTTGTGCTAGAAAAAGAAAAAGACGGATGGGAATTAAAAACAAGACAATAACAAGATTTACTTCTTTTCATTACCATCAAAAGTTTTATTTAAACGACTAAGTCTAGCAATCTTTTTTAAGAAAAATGAAATATCCGGTTCTGATGAATGACAATTTCCTAAAGTACCATCAAAGTCAGTTTTAAAAGTATTAATAATTGGATCACCACCAGGAACACCCATAACATCAGGTATGTTTATAATTTGTTCTATAAAAAAACTGACCTCTGTTGTCTGCAGTCTAAGATTTCCATCTTCTGTAGAACAGTTTAAATCATAACCATATCCTCCCTCTGCATCACTTACTTCACATCTTCCTCCATGTTCTCCAAGCAATCTAACTATTTCTTCGCCTACTTTTACATTAACTAATCCACATCTATTGGTGAGAACTAATTGGGTTAAATCTCTGATTTCATCTAATTTTCGGGGAGTGAGAGTTTGTCCAGTTCCAGCTGGAATGAGGTCTGTAGCTGCTTGAGCTTCCATGTTATTTTCTTTGTCTTCATCCGCAAAAGCAAGTAACAAGCCGAGAGTAATAGCACCTCCATAAAATAGAAATATTTTTTTTAGATCTTCAGGACTAAATTTAAATTTAGAACGTTCTCCCTGGTGAGGTTCCAAAATTCTTGGTGATTCCATTTTTTAAAAAATTAAATTACTAAATTTACTTCAAAATAATTAATAAAATATTTTTGTCAAGTTTTTTATAAAAATTACCGAGCAAAAAGCATCATCGAGAGAAAAATTTCTTCTGGAAAAATCTTCCTCGCAAAGGTTGCCGTCCGAATATTAGACCTCAAAAACTGCTTCCAAGAATTTCCATTTTCGGCAGAAGAAAGGAACTCTAGAGCCGAAGTAAATTTGGAAATATTCACAAATCCATAACTCTCAGAGGGCGAATATCGAAAAAGAATGCTTTCTCGAAAATCCTCATTTTCAGCCAGCGTTGGCTGAGAGTTATTTTTGCTGTTGATCACCATTTTGATCCCTTCTTCATGAGTAGAAAAAACAAAGAAATTTTCTACAAACCCGTAGGAGAACTTTTTGTTGGAAGCTAAATTTTGGACAGTATAGTATTCATAACCCTCAAGTTCTACTCCCTGGATGGGGACATCAGTCGCATCGATCGCAACTAGTTCTTTTCTCGTAGAACCATCTGGTAGTTCTACTTCTTCTAGCTTGGTGGTGAACTTACTCTGCGCATTTCGCACAGCGGTATTAAACTGCTCCAAGGTCTGCTCGATATCCGTCCCCCCAAATTCTGTCAAAAAGGTGAACTCCAAAAACGGATACACCTCATCTTTGAAATCAATCAAGATCGCATACTGTCCGTGCATCTGTGAGAGAAATTCGGTCTCAAAATCAAAATCCTCTCCAAAAAGAGATTTGAAATTTGCCCGCAAGACCCCTTCAAAAATAAGGGCAAACTGCGGATTGAGTTCACTCAAAAACCTCTTGGTATGCTCATATTTCTCATGCAAATCTACCCCGTTTATAAAAAACAAAATATCTTTTTTGGCTAAATGGGCGAGTTCTGGCATAAGTTGATTTGGAGTTCTTTTGACTTTTTGATCATTAAAAACTTTTTTGTCTGCCAAAAACTTTGTTTGGAGCGCAATTCCTTTTTTATCTGGGGTAGCAGTAAGTCCTGCGAGAGGCAATGTTTGTGACATAGTCTCAAAAAGCGGTTTCAAAGCTACAAATTTTTGTTCTGCCGCGATCAGATTGACCACTTTTGGCGTATCCATAAACAGGGATAAAAAGGAATCCACAGGAAGATCTGCTTTTATAGCCTGATATGACTCGAGGTTTCCTAGTTTTTCAGGGTAGGTAAAACTCTGGGTCAAAACTTCAGAAGTATTGGAGATCAGCAGCCAACGTCCATGAAACCCAAAAGAAACCTTGGAAGAAAACGCTGGGGTCCAAAGTTCTAGTTCATCAGAGACTCGATCAACGATAAACTGTTCTTGATCAACCTTAAAATTCTGAAGAAAGTTTTCTACGGCAGAGCGGTTTCTGATCTCCATAGCCAGCATAAAGTCACCGTTTTCAAAGAAAGCTAATCCGGCTTTTCTCCCAAACCAGTTGAAGTTTTCTTCTGATACCGAAAGGTGAAGTTTTTGAGCCCAAAAAGAACTGACCAGATCAACTAAATTTGTTTCTGGAAAAAGCTGTCCCAGGTCCTCAAGGGTGTTTTGATTGATGGTAATCTCAGAAAAAATAGCCACATTACTCGGAAAAAAAGCCTCGAGTTTTTCTGTCCTAAGTTCCCAAAAATATTTAATAACCCCAAAAATTCCCCCCAAAAATAAACAAAAACCAAAAATCACGATGAGAAGTCTTCGTTTTTGCCCTCTTTTTTTTGCCATTTCGAGAGGAATTTTCTTCAAAAAAGTGAAAAAAGCAAACAAAAACGCAGATTGCACAGATTCCTCAGATTTTTCCTTTTTTCAAATAGTAAAACATACCGGGAAGCGAGGTTTCACAACCTCGCTAAAACATGATTTACAAAAAAAATATTTTGACAAAAAACACAAAACTAATAAAAAACGCCCACTTCATTGTTTTCTAACCCTTTTTATGACGAAAAAAACCAATTTTTGGAGTGTACACACATTTTTGATCAGCACATTCATCCTTTTGTTTACTCTTTCTTCTTTCCACTACCACTCGATCGCTACTGCGGTCATGGTGACGGGAGATAATTTGATACAAAAAGAAGCAGGACCGACTCCCCTCTCCATCAAAGTGGGTGAAACTACTCTAGAAGTAGCCATTCCGCAGAAATATCAAGATCAAGGAATAAAAGAAGTTATTGCCATTGGTTCTTCAAGCTTCGCGGATTCCCCTGCCTCCCGGATGCAAAATATCAGAACTGCGGCCAAAAAATTGGATGGCACCCTGATCCCTCTTGGAAGTACTTTTTCTTTCAATGAAATACTAGGATCTGTCAGTCGAAAAGAAGGCTACGTGCCGGATCTCGTCGTCCGCGGAAATAGGAATGTCTGGGAAATGGGCGGAGGTGTTTGCCAGTTATCGACCTCTGTCTTCCGAGCGGCCCTCAATGCCGGATTACCAATCCTCGCAGCAAAAAACCACTCGATTGCGATTCCTTTTTATAAACCATACGGTCTCGATGCAGCGATCTACATGCCTTATCTGGATATGAAGTTTGTAAACAACTCCCCTGGAGACATCCTCATGCAGGTGCTTCTAGAAGGAGAAGAATTGGTCGTCATCCTCTATGGCACCAATGATGGTCGAAAAACAGCGCTCAAGGGGCCTTTTATCAATGAAAAACTACAAGATCCAAAACAAGCTTATGACACAGATCCAACCGATATTTCTGAAAAAAAGCTCGATTACAGACGATTTCAGGTGCAATGGTTTCGAGGCGTAGAAACCGCTGCTGGAGAAAAAAATGAGGAGATTTTTACTTCTTGGTACAGACGAGGGTATTTTTAAAATACAACTTTAAAAAACCCCTTCATTCTTCATCTTAATTCTTAGGAATTACTCAATTTTTAACTGGCTTGCCAGCCGAAGCTCTTCGAGCGTAGGCTGGTCGGACAGAGCAGACCTAGCTCGAACTTTAACGGAATACTTTGATTTTGCAATTAAGAATTACGATCGAGTACACAAAGCAGTCGTCCAAATTGAACGTGTTTTTGAAAATGAAAAAGAATTAAAAAGCCCGGATTTAAGCGAGATCACACTTTAATTTTTCAAAGTTGAAAAAAAATTCTTATGAGAGTACAGTCAATGCAGTATTTAATTATTCAAAAAATGAGCGATGATGAAAAAAATCCATTTTCAGTTATTGAAGAAGCGGTTCGGAATAACGGATCAGGAACTCAAGATTATGAAGTTGTTAGCAAAGATGGGGAGAAAATCAGTTTGGACGACAACTGAAGAAAAAAATAATTACTAGCCGCAATCTGCTCGAACTTGTATTACAAGGTTAATAAATGTTAATTTTTAAGAACTTCTCTCGAAATGGATTTTCATTCTTTAAAGGCTAATTTTAAGCCTAGAAAAGAACCCTACATCAAGGATTTGAGGAATGAACGAGAGCTTGGAGATGCAGGAGTTTACAACTACCTTCTAAAGCTTGAGAAAGCCCCAAAAAAAGCCTCGTGCATTGATTTTATGGTGCATAATCCGGAAAAGACACAAAAGGAGATTGCCGAAGAACTAAAGATCACTCCAAAGACAATTTGCGAATGGAAGCGAGAAAGAGAATTTAATGAGATTTTGTCTTTTGAGCTTTCACGAACGTGGCAAACTCGCAGAAATGAAGTGTTGAACACCTTTTACAAAATGGCTATTTCCGGCGACACGCGTGCTGGAGAATTGTTTTTAAAAACTACTGAAATCTGATTCTCTTCTTGCTTTCAAATCTTCAAATTCTAATTTCCTAGAAGAATAGACGTATTCTGATTGAGGATCATAAAGTCTATGACCATTCAATTCTTGAATAAATGAATCATCCGTAATTTGTTTTCTTTTTACTTTCCTTATTTCCCTTCCGTATTCAAGCGGATCAGAAAGCTCAATCAATATTCTGGGAGAAAATGGAAAATAATGAACCAAGTCAAAAAGTCCTGGAGAATGAAAATTTCCGAATTTCCAACCTCTTGGAGGTCTTTCCAAAACAGGGGTGTCAGAAGTGATGAATCTAAAATTAGAATTTTCTGGAAGTAAGTATATTTTCCAAGTTTTAATCATAAAAATATTTTGAACTAGTTTTAAATTTCTCAAAAAATGGAAATGAGGAATATTTGAAACATTTATTTTAACTTCTTTTTGGGTTTCCATGTTTTGAAATATTTTTTTTACTTCATCAAGTTCTTTGTCCGTTATGTCAGGATTCTCTTTTTTGAATTCTTTTGTAAGAGATGACCATAATTCGTCATCGCAAGAGATTGTCCTAGTGTAAAAGTTTAAACGTTGTTTTTCCCATTGAATTGTTTTTTTTCTAAAGTAAGGAGTTCTCAAATACAGCAAAGCAATATGAAAAGAAATAGCATAACGTAATGCGTCATCTATTTTCCCGTAGCTCCAAATGGATTTTTCAAATTCTGAACACAGATCAGAAAAGTCAGTTTCAGAAAGAGCAAACATTCTTTCTAAAAATTGACTATTTTCATCTTTTTTACCTGTCCAAGCTCCATAGAAAAACTTACCATAACAAACAGATTTTGGAGAGTACCTTTTTTCAATAACTTTGCCTTCTTGTATGTTAAAACTTTGCAACAAGTTGTCTTCGGCTGTGAATTTTTCTAAATAAGATTGAGGAACCCAATGTTGTCTCCTTGTTACTTGCTTATGAGGTTTAATTAATTTTTCCAAAAAGTTAATATGTTCCTCGGTAAGTTCATTTTCTTGTATATAATCACGGATTATTTCGGAAATTGGTTTTTTTTCTTTCATTGCATGGAAATTTACAAGGATTTTTGGTTTTGGCAAAAAGTAAAGAATTGACAAAAAAAAGCAAAGCCGTAGGTTCTGGTTGCACCTTTCAAGTCAAAATTTGCGGTATTTTTCGCGTTTTTTACGTGGATTCCGGTTAGAGGCGGGGCGATTCTCGCTTTTCCGGAATCCGCAAGGAGACTTGAAAGGGTGCACGAAATCGCCCCGTTTTTGTATTTTTTAATTCTCCAAAAATGAACATTCCAAGTTGGCAATGGATTACCATTATTCTCTTTACAATTTTCTTTCTGTACCTAGCCGCTGGAAGCGATGATGTAGAGAATGATTTACGAGTTGTCCAAAAACAAAAAGTTAAAGTTATGTCCACGGCTGAGAAACTTGCTTCTCTTGAAATTGGACACAATTCTCCTCCAAAAGATTTAGTGAACAAATTTGATTTACTTTTAAATGAGACCGCCTCTAAATGCCCGGAAAATTCAAAGGAAGAAATAGGAAACTTTGCTTTTAAAATCCATGAAATAATTCAAGAGAAAGGCAAAAATATTTCTTTCTATGATTCACTCCAAGGAATAAATGGAAGCATACCAAAGGATGCGGCTGGAATAGTTAGTTGTACTGAAATAGGATCAGCTTTTATTACTTTGTATCTTTCTCAATAAACTCAAGAAAAATCCTTTTTGAGTGTATTTTTTAAAGGATTTTAACTAGAGTAAAATCATGTCTGAGCCCAAAAACCCGGAAGAATTATTAATGTTGTTTTCTCAAGCTTTAAAACAAGGAGAAGAAGCTCGAAAACCGGAAAATTTGAAATATGTTATTTATGCTCGAAAATCTACCGATGAAAAATCAGACAAACAACTACGTTCAATTCCTGATCAGATTTCTGAATGTAAAAAAATAGCAAAAGATCGAGGCCTTAAAATTGTCGAGACCTTTCCAGAATCTGAATCGGCAAAAGAGCCAGATATTCGACCAGAATTTCGTAAGATGCTTGATGGAATTAAATGCGGAAAATACGATGGAATTATTACTTGGCATCCAGACAGATTGGCAAGAAATATGAAAGATGCAGGAGAGGTCATAGATTTAATCGACAAGGGGATTATTAAGCATTTAGAGTGTGTTAGTTTTACATTCACTAATGATACAGCAGGAAAGATGCTTTTAGGTATGACTTTTGTTCTTTCAAAACAGTATTCGGATGCTTTGAGCGACAACGTTAAAAGAGGAATTCGGAAAAGTATCGAAGAAGGTAGATTTCTAGGAAAAGGAAAACACGGCTACATTAAGGACAGAAATCAATTTCTAAGACCTGATCCCAAAAGTTTTTCAATTCTAAGAAAAATCTGGGGATTAAGGCTAGAAAATAAAACAGGAGAAGAAATTGCTAATTTTTTAAATAATTCAGGATATACAAAAAGGAATAAAGAAGCAGACAGCCCAACTCCTTTTAAAATGAACAAACAAAGAATTTCAGAAATTTTAAAAGATTCTTTTTACTGTGGGATTCTCACTTACGGAGAGAATATTGTAAACCTTTTAGAGATTTATGATTTTGTTCCTATGACTGATGCTGAGGTCTTTTGCCAAATAAATAACATTAAAAGTATTGAAAATTTAGAGATTAACCTCAAAAGAGCGGCCAAAAGAAGTGTAAAAGCAAATTTA
This sequence comes from uncultured Candidatus Peribacteria bacterium, assembly GCA_964344165.1. Classification (GTDB taxonomy): domain Bacteria; phylum Patescibacteriota; class Gracilibacteria; order UBA4473; family UBA4473; genus CAYFMH01. The sequence goes on from CAYFMH010000012.1 coordinate 18,637, forward strand.
TTAAGGGGAAAAATTATTTGTGGTTGCTGTGAACAATCAAGGACGGCGAGTATCACCACAAAAAAATTAATTACTGGAATAAAAAAACGCATTTTTTATTACAAATGTGAAACTAAAGGATGTAAATATTTTGGAAAATCAACCCGTGCCAGAGTAATAGTGGAATTTGTTAAAAATTTTTTAGAGCAAAACGACTTTGCTGTAAAAGAAATTTACGATTATTTTGAAAAACAATCCAAGAAGGAAATTGAAAAACGCCATAAATTTAATGAATCGAGAAGAAAATCCCTTTCTCAGTATAAAAATGTTTTGGAGAGGGAGATTGAAAACTCAAAAAATCTTTTAAGAGAAGAAAGTGATTCAACTCTAAAAGCTGAATTTAAAAGTGATTTAAAAAGCAAGCTTTCAGAATTAGAAAAAATAAAATCTGAAATAGAAGACTTAAAAAATAAAAAAAATCAGGAAAAAAACGCAATTATGAACTTTCAAAAATTTCTCGAACTTTGGCGTTTATTGCCCTCTAGGATTGCAAAAATTAAAAAAATGGAAACCTTGGACAAGGTTATTCAATTAATATTCTCGAACTTTACAGTCGAAGGTAAAGAAGTGGCTTTATTTACGCTTAAAACGCCTTTCAAGGAAGTCTATGAAAAGCGTAAAAACAGTAAAAGTCCTCAATGGTCGGGGTGAGAGGACTCGAACCTCCGGCCTCATGGTCCCAAACCATGCACTCTAGCCAACTGAGCTACACCCCGTAAAAATTTTCGCAGACTCAAATTTTTTAGAATTGAGTACTTAGTAATTAACACGAGCAAAGAAAAACAAATCACAGCGAAAATTTTTTCCTCACTACTCACTCTCACACTAATTACTTTTAAAAGAGCTTTGGGAATTTATCCATTATCCTAAAAAATTCAAGCGGTTTTTTGAAAATAGATAATTAATAGGTAAAATAAACAAAAATGTTCCAAAAACTTTTGCTTTTTTTCTCTCCTTACACCGATCTTTTCGAAAGAAGAGTGGATCGGTTTCTCAGTAGGCTCACTCCCCTCTCTCCCGTCACAAAAGCCAGAAACAAAGCTCAAGAACTTCTACAGACCGATATTATCCGGGTGATTGTTTTTTGTGAGTACCGGTTCAAAAAATACAAAACCCTCAAAAGAAGTTACCGAAAAAAATGCTACGAAAACGCCGAATTGATCAAAAATGATTTTTTATCGTTTTATAAAGATTACGAATCGCATTTCGTAGAAAAGATAAAACACCAAAAAGTACCCACCAGCCTCAAAAAAGATGAAAAGTTTATCTTTCTTTTTGGGATCATGCAGTATCTGGCATTGGGGAAGAGATTGGAGTACCAAGAAGCCAGTGCTTTTGAGAAGCTCCTCAAAAATCCAAAAAAAAATAAACTCATTGGAGATTGTAATCAGATTGTGACCCTCTATGTGGCGCTCTTCGCTATGAAATATCCGGTGCAGGATCTGAAGCTCAAACTCGTCCCAGGACATGTCTGCCTGCACTACCAAGGCGTTGATATAGAGACGACCACTGGTCACTTCGCTCACTATGAAGATTATGAGAACCTTGTCTCCGTCGAAGAAATGATTGCCATTAATCTCCTCGACATCTCCGATCAATCAGAAAATCAGTACCAACTCAGCCCCAAAGAATTTCTCGAAGCCTCAGAAATCGCCTTCTTGTTCTCCAGCAATCGAGAATTAGTTCGTAGAAATCTAAAAACCGCCTACCATAATCTCACCGTCACTCGGCTTAAAAGTAAGAAATTTGCCGATGCAGAAGAATTTGCTCAAAAAACAGGTGACAAAGAACTGCTTGCGGCCGTCTATATGCAGGCGGTGTTTTATCTACTGGAGAAGAAAAAATTCAGCCCTGCCAAGGGATTTGCAAATAGAAGCAATAATCCGGAGCTCAAAAAAGCTGTCACTCGATCTCATGCGATCGATCTACTTAATAGGAAAAAGTTCAACGCGGCTCGAAATAAATTTAAACAGGTACATGATCATGAGGGGCTGAAGGCTTGTGATCAAAATGAACTCCACGATCTCTGGGAGCAAATCCGGAAATGTAAACGTCTCGTGGATTATAAGAGGAATAGAACAAAGCTAAAAAAGGTGCAGGAGTTAGCAAAGAAGGTGGGAGAGGATGGGATTTTGGAGTTTTGTCGGGATACTTTGAAGAAGGTATAAAAAAACTCCCAAGAGGGGGCTCCCAGGAGTTTTTTTGATTTTGTTTGATGAATTATGCTGCTGGAGCAACTGTTTCTCCTTCACCGACCACTTCTTCTGTCCCATCTTCGTGCCGTTTGAGGATGTAGACCGCATTTGTCCCCCCAAATCCAAAGGATACCACCATAATGTATTTACCTGGTGTTTCAGCTGTTTCCCTTTTTTCTTTATCTGGATTTCTTCGGAGGAATGGGTTGTTGTCTTTCATAACAGGCATTCCTTCACTGATAGAACTTGGTCGAAAAGCCGCATTTCCTGGGATAACACCATTTTCCATAATTGCACAAGCAATAGCTCCTCCTTGAGCTGCTGTCGCTCCGAGGCTGTGTCCGTAGTATTCTTTTGGAGCAAAGATGATTGGCATATTTTTTGCTCGTTTGAAGATAGTTCGATACGTCTTCAACTCATTACTATCTCCCTCTTTTGTACTGGTACCATGAGCGATCACAAGGTCAATATCCTCTGGCATAATTCCAGCATCCTCCATAGCTTCCTTCATCGCCCGATATTGTCCTGACAAAGTTCCATTTGTAATGGTTGAACCTTCTTTGAGAGAATTACAAGTGCTTTCTCCTACTCCAACGATATCTGCAACTGGTTTTAAGCCTCTTGCTTCCGCTAACTCTGAGGATCCCAAAAAGAGAGTACCTACCCCATCGGCTAAAGGGAATCCATTATGATCAAGAGTAAATGGAGCTACTACTTCTGTGTTAGTAGTCGCACCAAGCCCTGAAAACCCAGCTTGAGCAGCGAAGGAATCTGTTGGCGCATCAGCTCCTCCAGCAATTCCTCCATGAAGTTTTTTATTTCTAACAAGCCAAGTCATCTGATTTATAGACTGAGCCCCTGCTGCACAAGCTCCATTATTGGCCGCAGATTGTCCACTGATCCCCCAAAAATTAGCAATCCATCCAGTAATCATACTTGGTAATGCTTGTGGGAGGTAATTAATTCCCGTACTAGACCCTGGAACACCACTTTGAACTGCGTTATCAGTTTTGGCAACTTCTCCATAACCAGAAGCGATAAAAACCCCTATGTACATCGCTACATCTATCGGTACTCTTCCTGTCTTTGGGTCTACGAGATCAAGCTTTTTTAGAAGTTTATGAGTACTCGCCAGAGACATTCCAATGGTTGTGGACCCCATTGTGTTCCACCTTTTCCCCACATTTTCTCCCATATTTTTAAGTGCTTCTTTTGCCACATCTTCATAAAAATCGGGGGTAATAATGTTAGAAAAATGAGATCTCAATTTTGCAAAATTAAGGTAGCGATCTTCTTTTTCAGCATCAAACCACCATCCTGTTTTTTCAGCTTTAATTTTATCTTTAACTTCTTGGGAGAGAGGTTTAATGATTTCCGTAACATCTTGTAAACTTAAATCAGAGCGAAAGAAAACCCGATCTTCATGGCTATTAATTTTTCTTTGTTCTTCATCTAATTCATGTTTAGAAAAAGCAAATAGTGATTTACAAACACCACTATTTAGGAAAGCAGTTCTTCTGTTTTCCAAGCTCGTTTTCAAATCATTTCTTTGTTTTCTCAAGTCTTTTATCAGATCTCTTAAATTTCGAGCCTCTGCCATAGCTTCTGCTTCTCCTGATTTCTCTTCCAAAAGTTTTCCTCTTTTTGATTCTGCCTCTTCTATTTGTTCTTGTAACAAAACTCTTTTCCCTGCTATAGATTTTGAGGATTCATACTTTGTTCCAGTAAATGCTTCCTCACAGACTTCCATAACTTCTTCGAGAGACAACGAGTGTCGTCCTAAATTTTGATAAAAACTAAGTTCATCGGCGCCAAACTCTCGGAAAGTTTTCACCCCATTACACATAGCCTCGTAGGTTTCTTTTAGGTTTCCAGAAGGAGAAAGCAATTCTGCTCCTAATACATGAACTTTTCTTCGTGCGGCAATCGTTTCTGGTTTTTCTGGGATGATCTGTATTTTTGCTTTCCATAATTCTGGTTCAAAATCTTCTACATCTTTTGGAGTAGAAAAATGAACGGCATGAGCTGCCCCCTGATTTCCTCCCCAGACACCAGTTAGTTGGTCTAGCCCGCCAATAGAATAAAGAAGATCCCCTGCTCTTTGAGTAGGATCAAATCTTTTACCACTCCATTCTTCTTCTCCCCTCATCAATCTATTTACATACGCAGCATTCGCTGCAAAATCAGTAGGATGATCTACTTGATGTCCTAGGCTTTTTCGAGTCTCATCTGCTCCTAAAATAGGGACTCCCTCATAGTTAGCCGGCACAGGGAAATCTCCATCCTTAAATTTAACTTCTTTTAGAGCTTGTCCAAAAGGAGTACGCCATAATCCCTGAATTCCTATTTTTGCAAGATCATTGAGCATCCCTACCCCCATGAAACGAGTATGAAAAGCCCCAGCTGTTGGCAGAGGAGTAATTCTTCCAATTTTTGAACCATAGACTTCTCGGAGTTCTTCGATAACAGCATCTACGGCTTCTTTTTTTCCTGATAAAACAAACGCTCCAATAGAATTTTTATTAGAAATAAAAGCATCTTTTTTCCCAACTCTTTTTACTACGTCGTCTAGATATTCTCTTCCCTTTTCTCGTTTTTTAGGATCTATTGGAGTCAAATAATCTTTGTAAGCTTCAAATGGTACTGATTTCATCACGGTCTTTTCTTTTTCTGTCGCGTCCTTCATTTCAGTTGCTCGCACGGCCAAGAGTTTAAATAATTCTTCTCTTTGCATTTGATTAGCCAGACAACGAGCTACCAATTCTCCGACAGACAACCCCAAGCCAGCAATAATATCTTGTTTTTTTAATTTCCCATTTTTGATCAAGAGGTCGTAGATCTTGATCGCATGAGCTCCAATCAAAAGCTGTTGTACATCCGTCTCCAACTGCGCTTTTTTGTCTTTTTCTCTTACCGCTCTGATAAGTTTGTCATCCACATATCTGTCTCCTTGATAGTCTTTTAGTGCCTCAGCCGCCATCTGCAGAAGTTCATCAGCCACTTCATTCATCATCAGAGTTTCATAGTAAGCCTCAGTGTTCTGGCTCCCTTGTCCTGGAAGGCCAAGAATTGCTCCCATTCTTAGATCTGCATGCTTATTCCCTTCTACACGAGTTTCATAATCTGGTGGTAAAAGAAGACCGCCTTTAAATAAAAATTTAGAACTAGTTGATCCAGGCGCAAGTTGGTGGTTGTGTAGTGATTTCATAAGAAATAAATTAAAAAATTAACAAAATAAGAAATGCCTCAAAAAAATATGGAGGCGTCTTTTTAGTTATTTTATTTTTAATTTCAAGGCTCGAGCAAAAAATAAAAAATATTTTCTCTACCTGTCCAGATCTGTATAAAAACTAAAAAACAAAAGTCAAGACTTTTTATAACATTTTTTAATTTACTCAAAAACCTACCACGGCTTCATCTTCCCGTCCTGCCACAAAAAAACCCCTGCTTCATCAATCCTTTCCCACCCCTCTTGGTCTTCTGGATCCGAGTTGAAATAAATAATCCCCTCAAACTTAAAATAAGTAGTGATCCCTCCAAGTCCAGCCATACTCCCCTCTTGCATATTTATAAGTGATTCAGAATTTTTGATAATCTCATCGTAGACTTCATCTGGGATGTCGCTTCTAATACTACTGATTTGCAGTCTTACAAATCCCTGATTTAAGTTTTTTAACTCTTCTCTGGTTTTGCTGCCATCGCATTCTCCAAACACATCCAAATCCCGATTACAGAACTCTTGCCAGCAGAACCGGATATCTGGAATCGAAGAATGATAAAAATTTTTCATGCGAAAAAATCAAGCTATTATAACACAAATAACACATAAAAACAAAATTTAAGCAGCTTTTAAGGCTCCACAACTTGTAGTCTCTTCTTGGTGAGAAGAACATTTCCAATCCTCTCCAAATAGACCTAAAACTCGAGCATGAAAAATATCTCCCGTTCCTTTTACCAACTTCAATTCTGCCTTTGGGATATTTTTTCTTTTTCGAGCTAGATCGTTTTCCAGAGAAACTTTCATCAGAAGAACATTTCGAAAAGTAGTAGCTAATTCTTTTGCTTTTTTCTCTGCCACTTCTTCTAAAAAAATTTCACCAGACTTTGCTCCCAGGTCTTCGTTTCCTGCCACTACTTCATAACTAAACATTTGAATAGAATTTAAAAAATAAAAACAATTTATATTTACACTATTTCCTATTTTTTTGTCAACCACATTTGTTTGTCTTTATTTTTTTGCCTTTGTAATTCTACGCCTGAAGTTTTATGCTGCGCAAGTAAAAATCATGAAAAAAATCCTACTCCTCGGGGCCACCGGCTCTATTGGCCAATCCACGTTTGAAATCGTCCGCAAAAATCCTGATAAATTTCAGATTGTCGGGGCTTCTGCTCATGCTCGTTTCACAAAGCTCGAACACATTGCCCAAAAGCTCCGAATCCCTAATCTGCTCAATACCAGCGCAGATGACAAATACGATGAGTTCATCCAAAAATGCCAGCCCGACATCGTGCTCAATGCCATCGTCGGCTTTGCGGGGTTGAAGTTTACAATCGAAACACTCAAGCATGGCATCCCCCTCGCCCTGGCCAATAAAGAAAGCCTGGTCGCCGGAGGCGATCTCGTCATGCAACTGGCGAAGGAAAAAAATGTGCCAATTCTTCCCGTGGACTCTGAACATTCCGCTATTTTTCAATGTTTAAATCCGATTACTCCCCCTTCTTCTCCCCTGCCTGCCGGCCGAAGTCTAAACGAAGGCTGGACAAGGGGAGACACATTTGAACCAAATGGACAGAGGGGTTTGGGGGAATTAAAGGGGGATTTTGAGTACAAATATCAAGCATCGCAATTCCAACCATTCAAAAAATCCTCCTCACCTGCTCTGGTGGACCCTTCTACGGCCTGAATGATCTGTCCAAAATCACAAAATCACAAGCATTAAAGCACCCCAACTGGGACATGGGTGCAAAAATCACCATCGATTCGGCTACCCTGGCCAATAAATGTCTGGAGTTTTTTGAGGCGATGCACCTTTTTGGAGCGAAAAAAGAACAAATTGAGATCGTCATCCATCGAGAGTCGATCGTCCACTCGATGGTAGAGTTTACCGATAATTCAATCATCGCGCAGATGTCGCCCCCAAATATGGAACTCCCCATCGCCTACGCCCTTAATTATCCAAAAAGAGAAAACTACGATCTCCCCTCACAGGATTTCCGAAATTGCAGTCTTCACTTCGCCGAACCGGACAAAAAAATATTCCGAACGCTCCAAGTCCTCGACCACTGTGCGGAAAAAATGCAAAACTATCCGATTGTTTTTAATGCAGTAAATGAGGTAGCCGTGGCGGCTTTTTTGGCAGACAAAATATCTTTCAACCAAATCTTTGAAATCCTCGAACAAGTGATCGCTGACACAAAACCAGAAAATCCAGAAAGCCTGGAAAAAATTATAGAAATTGATAAAAGAGCTAGGGAATCAATATTGTAAAATGTCGTTCGTCGGAGTTCTTCCCAATCTACATCTCCCTTTGTTTTATTCGAAGAACAGGAATTCTTTGGCAAACAAAAGATCGGAGATTTTGCCAGTAGGAAAAATCTCTATGAAAGCCTCCGAAAAAACAAACGCCCCGCACTCGAATCTGCAATGCAGGGACGAACTAGATAGACAAAAGGACCATTGGAAGTGACACAACCAACAACCAAACGGTCACGGCAAGAGCCCATATTTCTTAATCGAACATATTTCCAGTCCTCTGTACTTTCTCCTTCTCCCAAATATCCATTCTTTCTATATTCCTCAAGTCCTATTCTCGTAATATAGTCTTCAATAGCAAAGAGAAAAGAAATTTCATTTGCTCTCGGATCATCATCGGCTACATCGAATTCGGGATATTTTTTAATGAGAATTTCTTGCATGTGGTCAAAGTGTAAATCTGATGTACCAGGAACTGCTTCGTGGGAAAATTCGTACCATCCAGAAGGGATAGAAGTTTCTTCTAACTCCTCATTTCTCCTAAAATCTAAATCCATCATACTCCTCCCGTTTAGGATACTAAATATTTTTGGAAGATCACTGGCTTTGAGTGGTCGTCCTTCTACTTCAATTTCTGGAATAACGGCAATCCCCATAGCTTCTTTATAGCTTTTCTCATCATCTACCGAATGAGTGCCATTAACCATTTCCAGGGTAAGTGACTCTGGCACTTCTGGTATGGAAATTACCCTGATTCGTCCCTTTGAGACTTTAAAAAGGAGTTGTGCATACTTTGTTTTCCATTTTTCTATATTCGTCATATTTTCTCCCATTACCTCTTGAACGGCTTTTATGCGTTCCATATCTTCCGGCATAATTACTTCCTGTTTTATAGCCTCTAATAAAGTTTTTTCCACTCGGTCAAATATCATTCGGTCTAATCCTAGACTTATTCCCCTTATTTTGTATTTTTCTCGTAGAGCATTAAGATCTCCTTGATAATCTAGTAATTGTGTGGTGGACATTGATTCAATTTTGGGCATTTTCGAAAAAATTAAAAATTACAAAAATCATTATATGTTATATTTATAATTTGTCAAATTATTTTTTGTAATTCACCTCACACATGGTATTTTAATCATGATGGATTCCCGTTTAAAAAAAAATCAAATTTGAAAAACAGAATAAAAAAAGTATTTAAAGAAAAGATGAAAAACATCGCCATCATCCTCGCTGCCGGAAATTCCACTCGATGCGTTTTTGACAAACTTTTTTCGGATCAGTTTGGGACACCGGTGATTGCACAGACGTTGGCGGTTTTTGAGAAATGTGAGGAAATTGATGAAATAGTTTTAGTAGTAAATCAAAATCAATTTTCAAATTCCAAATCACAAATTATAAATTACAAATTTAGGAAAATAAAAGATGTAATTATTGGTGGGGAAGAACGATTCCAATCGCTCAAAAACGCCATTGTATTGCTGGAAAAATCAGAAAAAGAAAATGCAAGGATCCTGGTACACAACGGGGCCAACCCATTTATCACCTCCGAAGAAATCACGGAAGCCATCAAATTAGCAGAAAAAAAGAAAAACGTGATTGCTGGATTTTTTACGCCCAATTCCATCAAAAAAGTTCAAAACGGAAAAGTTATAAATTTTCTCGATCGAGAAGAAATATTTGAAACTCAAACGCCCCAGATCTCAGATCTGGAGACATTCGTTCGAGCGATAAAAAATGTAAATCCTGAGTCCCCTCTTCCCCGAGACGAAGCCGAACTCCTGACACAAATCAATGAAGAAATCTACGTCTATGAATGCAGTTCCAAAAATCAAAAAATAACTTTTTCCACTGACTTTCCCTTCCAAACAGAAGGCGCGGTGACGTCACCGCGCCTTCCTTCGACGTACAAAATCGGCATCGGTGAAGATTCTCATCAATTTACGACTCAATTTAATCTGGAAAAACCCATCACCCTCGGAGGGATCAAATTCCCCAATTGCACAAAATCGTTTGAAGCCAATTCTGATGGGGATGTTATCTTTCATGCCCTTTGTAATGCGATTCTTTCGTCCGTGGGCGCAAAGACGCTCGATACCTTTGCGGATGAAATGTGCAAATCCGGCATCACGGATTCAGCAAAATATGTGAAAAAGTCGCTCGCAATCGCAAAAGAGAAATTCCTCAATTTCCAAATCAAAAATGTGGCCATCTCGCTCGAATGCAAAATCCCAAAAATCGCCCCCGCACATGATCAAATTCAAGAAAATGTTGCTCAAATTTTAGACCTCAAAAAAGACCAGGTCGGTCTCACCTACACCACTGGGGAAGAACTGACGGAATTTGGAAAAGGAAATGGCGTGCGATGTTTGGTAGAAGTTTTAGTAAAAATTTAGAAATTAAAAATTAAGATTTATTTAAAAATTTGAATTTTAAAATTAAAAATTATTTTCCCTGATGAAAAAGACAATTATCCCCTCTCCAGGGAAAATCAATCTCACCCTCGATGTTTTTCCGAAAAAACCAGAAGATGCTTTCCATGAGATCAAAACGATTTTTTACAAAATTGATCTGGCTGATGAAATAGAAATCACCGAGTCTCCTACCTTCACTATCGAAGGATTTGATTTTCCAATAAAAGAAAATCTAATTTATCAAGCTTTTGAGCTGATCAAATCTTCATCCACAGATCAAAAACTTCCGGCTGTAAAAGTGAACGTCAAAAAACAAATTCCGATCCAAGGAGGCTTAGGAGGCGGCAGCTCCAACTTTGTGGCTTTTGTTCAAGGCTACTTTCAGCTTTTCGATCTCGGAAATATCCCCGCTGAGTTGGTCAAAAAATCTGCCGAATACGGAAAAGATATCCCCTTTTTCTTTTGTGATTCTGTTTGCGCACTCGGCGAAGGATTTGGAGAGCAAATTACTCTTCTCCCCTTCTCTTTTTCTGGAACTTCCCTCTGGATCTACCAGCCAGATCATCCACATTCTACGGCCGAAATGTACGCTAAACTGACTAATTTTAACACCAATTTTACCGACCAATTTATGGCCGCCCCTAGACTCAAAAACTGTGGAAATGCCTTTGATGAATTTTTGTCAGAAAAAGAAGTCACCCTGTGTGGCTCTGGGTCGTGCTTTTTTAGCTTTGAAGATCGAGATTTTAAAGGTATAAAAAAATGGGAAACAACGCTCAGTTAATGATCGCAAAAGCCGCGTTCAAATTTAGTTGGATTTCTACATCCCCTGGTTTCACCAAGTTTTGTTGACCTCCTCCGGCTCCTCCCATACCTCCTCTCTCTCCCATGTATGGTACCGGCATATCATAGTCGTGGATGATTTCTTCTACTTGCACAATATTTCCTACCTCAAATCCAAAAACTGCTCCTAATTTTCCGGCTTTTTTTCGAGCATTTTTGGCCGCTAGCTCTCGAGCCTGATCGTAGGCTGATTCTTTGTTTTCTACGATGTATTGGACATTACTGATATTGGTTACCCCAGCTTCAGTGACTTTCTCCATCACTTCGGTTACCTTCTCGAGATCTCGGATTTTTACATTGAGTGTGTGATTGGCATTGTAGCCAAGTAGTTTTCTCCCCATTGGATTCTGATAATTATAGTTGGGATAAATATTGTACCATTGTGTCTGGATATCTTTTTCAGCAATTCCGAGTTCTCCGAGTGAGTCCAATAATTTTTTAGAGAGTTCTTTATTTGATTCTTGTGCTTCTTTTGGAGTTTCTCCTTCTGTTTCGATTCCGACATTGAGGAGGGCTGTGTCAGGAGAGAGCGTTACTTTTCCTATTCCATTGACCCGGACGACCTTGCCCTTAGCATGTCCTGAAGAACCAAAAGAACTAAAAAATCCGATCCCCGCCTCCACTTGATTGACTACACCGACTAGGAGAAATGGCACTAACAACGCAAAAAAGATCTTAAGAAATTTTTTCATAAAAAAAACATTAAATTGTAGATGAATCCTAAAAATCTAATCCCAAAATTGCAAGAAAAATCTCAGTATCACAAAAAACCCGAATATCGAAATTTGGAATAATTGATAGTTGAGGGAAAAAAGCGAAGG
>CAYFMH010000013.1:0-29427 GCA_964344165.1 uncultured Candidatus Peribacteria bacterium
GTTATTTAACTTTTTGTACAATGTAATTGATCAAAAAAGATCATGAACAGGTTCTTAGGGCGGGATGGAAGTCAAAAATTTTTCATATAAAAACTGTGGTCATTCCAGCTTGCCTGGAATCACATTGTTTTTGCACACCCATCAGGATCCTGGTCAAGCCAGGATGACCAAGAGGTAAATTTTAATACACTTTCTTCACTTCAATCCCATCAAAGAAATAGTGTAAAATCTCCTCATAATTTCGTCCCATCTGGGCCAGCTTCCGAGAGGTATTACCAGAGAGCCCCACTCCATGTCCTCGCGCTTCTAGCCCCTGATCATAAGGAAGTGGTTGATCCTTGGTCCACGGGTACTGAGATCGCCATTTCCCAGAATTTCGACCAGAACTCTGGGTAAAGTACGGACCAATTACCGGCTTTCCCTGATAAGTGATCACCATTCCTTTGGTTTTTTCTAGTAAATTTTTTTGTTCTGGATGGTACTTTTCCCATTCATACCCGAGGTAGAGCTGGGATGTCCTCGGTGAATCCTCCAGATCATATAGATTGGTTCGAAACTTTCGCCTCGCACCAGAATAAACCAGGGCATAACTCCGAGCTAGGATATGAATCGCGTGCTTTTTTTCAGTCGGTTCGGTCTTTGGTTCCTCTCCCAGTCCCCAGAGGTACTCTCGGATCGGCAACTGGTTGACGAGCAAAAGTCCTGTCTTTCCGTCTTCTGCTTTGGTAAGGTGGACATTAATCTGCCCTCGGAAGGTGTTGTATTTCAGATTGCCCAACCCTCGATCATAGTTTTGTATTTCAATAATCCCTTCTGTTTTAAACTTGGGATCGATTAGATCCATTTTTTTTTTCCCATAGACAATATGAACATGCCCTTTTTGCGTGCTGGGAAAAACTTTTATTTTTTCTCTCTCTGAAACCACCAAAACCAGTTCATTTTTCTTATTAAAAACATACATTTTTTGATCCGTGCGAAGATAAGCCATCTTTTGATCAAAATAAGAAAGCTTCACTTTTACCGCTGGTCCTTGTGACGGCCCCAGGGCTACTTTTTCATGGATTTTTCGGGATCGAGCCGATTTTTTATCAATTAATGGTTTTGTTTTGGCGGCTTTTAAATTACTTGGTTTTAGGCGTTTAAAAAGAGAGCCCTTGGTCCCAGAAATTTGAATCGGGTAGGGAAAAGATACTTTTTTAAAAATAACATCCTGCCGAGATTGAAAGATTTTTGGAGTAAGCGAAAGCGTGTATTCTCCGTTTGGGGTCGTCTTTATATACGCTCGGGCTCGGAAAGTCCCGGTGTGTCCGGACCTGATTTTTTCGGTCGATCGGAATTTCCCGATCAGCATCCCATCCGGAATATTCCCTACCTCTAGTGTTGCCCCCTTCGGCCAATCAAATTTGGATCCATTTCTCATCTTTACTTCGAGAATCCCTTTTTCTCCTCGTTTAAAAAGGTCGGCTCTCAGCAGTTCTGCCAGATCAATGTTGGGGACTTTTTCTTCTCGACGAAAGACTTTTTTTCTTTGAATTCCTTCGGCTGCGCTGCTCATCGCCAAAAAATCTCGCCCTGTTTTTCCCGGCTTAGTTCTCATCCCCTCGAGCTTTCGAGCGGTTTCCTCTCGAATCCAAGGCAGTTTTTCGATTAGTTTAGCGCCTGGGCAAGCGGTCCCATGGCCTTTTCGTGCCACATGTCGATGTCCGGTGATATTATGGGAGTTTTTCCCGAGAAACCGCTCTCTCCCTGTCGGGTCCACATCAAATCGCAGCGCGTGATCGGCCAAAAGCAAAGTCAAAACATGGAGCTGGGCCTCGGTGGGTTCCTCTGAGTTGAAGTTTCCCATACGAGAAACACCCATCGACGCTACATTGTGATAGGCTGTATGCGCCCCCACAATTTTTGGTCCCCCGGCCCGCCCTTGATAGATGTTTCCTCTCCGGTCAATCACATAATTATATCCGATATCTCCCCACCCCCGAGAAAGCGTGTGAAAAGCATAGATCGCCCGCATGAGCTCCATCGGGTTTCGGCTCTCGTCAATTACCTCTCCGGTATGATGAATGATAAATTTCTTTAGTTTTCGATTTTCTTCTACCGGCCAGGTGAGTTCTCGGTCCTGATCATCTTTTCGAGCAATAATTTTTGGACGCAAATAGCGGGGCAGCTGCTTGGCCTCTGGTACAATGTCCCGAAAATAAGCTTTAAACCCTCGGAAAGGTTTCCAGACTCGCAAGCTTTCATCGGCTCCCCAATCAACACGAGAAATATATTCTGGGGGATCAATCTTCTTTGGGAGTCCCGAAAGTGGATCATCATTACTATCATCATCAAAAGGATCAAATCGGGCGACCAGATTTTCCCCCGGAATCCGGGTGTCGAGAAAAACAATTTTTCCTTCCACCGGCGCTTCACTTTTGAGCCAGATAAAATTCCTTGGTTCCCCACTGAGAATTTCGGTCTCGTTTTCATACTCGTGATCGTGGTGAAGCTCTCTCCATCCATCTCTTTCATTCGCTCGGAAATAAATTGCCGGCAAATCCTCATCGTCCCAGATTCCCAGAGTTGTAAACTCAATAGGTGCCTCGATTTTGACTGGATTTTCTGATAACGAAAGGGGGGCTTCCCAATAAGTAATCCCATCAAAAGATTGATTCCAGAGAGAGGCCAGTCCTAGCGCTAAATTTTCTAACATTGTAAAAATTGTAACAGATAATAAAAAAAATTCGAAGGATTATAGCAGAAAATCATCTTAAAAACAAACCATTTTTATACAAAAAGTAATCCCTAAAATCCCTAAAAAAAATACAAAGTTGTAAAACTTATTATTTTGTCTTTATAATTAAGATGTCTAATTTTTCAAAATGAAAAAAGAACACGTTTCCTCTCCCGCCTTTCATTTTCTTCATTGGGACATCAATATTGTAGAATTTTATATTTTTGAAACACTTTTAAAAATCTCCACTTCCATCATCAGCCTTTTTATTCCAATTTATTTGTTGGTAGATGTGGGCTATTCTATTTCAGAGGTAATGGCATTCTTTGTCCTTCTCCAACTGTTTTTCTTTTTTACCATCGCTTTTGGAGGGAAAGTATCAACTGTTTTGGGGACGAAAAAGACAATGGCTTTAAAACTTCCCTTTACGGCTATTTACTACTATGGATTACAACAACTTGGAGGTAATTTTTATCAAGACTTGATTCTTTTAATCCCTCTTTTGATTTTTTATTCGACCTTTTCTGGTTGGAGTAATGTGGCTCGAGATATTTTTCTTTCAAAACACGTATTACAAAAAAACACAGGAAAAATGCTGGCATTTCTAAAAATCTGTATGGTTGTGGCTAGTGTGATTTCTCCTCTCGCAGGAGGATGGATTTCTTATATTTATGGTTTTGATATGTTGTTTTGGTGTGGAACTGTTTTAGTTTTGTTGTCTGGTATTCCTCTTTTTCTCACTCCAGACGAACACTTTGAAATAAAATATAAACCTCGAGATTTATTCTCTTTTATTAGAGAAAAAGTAGACAAATCCTACTTGATGGCAGAGGCTGGAAATATTTTTAGTGATGTAATTATGTGGATTATGTGGCCCCTTTTTCTTTATTTTGCCATTAAAAATACAGCTGAAATGGGGACCTTAGTAACTGCTTCGGCTTTTGTCTCAATGGGAGTGGCTTATTTTGTAGGACAAAAAATCAATGGAAAAGATGCCAAAAAACTTCTTAAAAATGGAATCAAGGGAGCTAGTTTTTTATTTTTTCTTCGGGCTGTTTCTCTAAACCCTTTTGCAATTGGAGCCATTGACGCCTTTAATAAAATCATAGAACCCATTTATAGAATTCCTTACGATAGAGCAGCTTATCGAATGATTATGTATCACCAAAATCAAATCAAGATGGCGAACTTAAAACAATTAATTTCTGAAACTTACTATACTTCTGGAGTAATTATTCTTTGGGTGGCAAGCCTTTTTGTAGAAAGTGAATCAAAATACTTTTTCATTAGTTTGTTCGCAGGAGCTGCAATTTTGATGCTCTTAATGCAACAAATTGCGAAGGTAAAATTCCAAAGAGTTGATGAAAAATTTATTGTGAAAGAAGAACACCACGGAACAGCCACAGAAGAATTGAAGGTTATGGAAGAAGGAGAGCTAAGAGGATAAATAAGTTTATTTCCCTTCCTTCGAATCATCCACCGGGTCCAGATGGATCAAAACATCCCCCTCCCCAATCACTGCTTCAATTTCTTCCTGGATTCGATCAGAAGTGTCGTGGGCCTCTAAAAGTAATGTTTTTGGTGTAAAAACCAGATGAACATCTACAAAAATCTTGGATCCAGACTGCCGCGTTCGCAAGAAATGATAGCTTGTAATTTTCCCTAATTTTTGAGCTTCTTTGAGAATTTTTACGATTTTTTTCTTAATTCTCGGTTTCACCTCATGGTCAAGCAAGAGGAAAAGTGCTTTTCGAAAAATTTCAATCCCAGATTTGATGATCAAAAAAGCAATAATTACCGAAACCACGCCATCAATCCAAAATTCGCCAGTAAAAAAAATCGCCACAATAGAACCCAAAACTGCTAAATTTGCTAAAATATCCGACTGATAATGAGCGGCATCCGCTTCCAACAAGAGAGAATTTGTCTTTTTGGCCTGTTTGCGCAAATACAAAACCAAGAAAAAACTCGCCACAACAGAAATCCCCATAACGATGATTCCTTCTTCGAAATGAGAGACAATACCTTCTCCCAGAATCTTTTTTACCCCCCAGTAGGCAAGAAATCCCCCCGAAATCATAATGATCGCTCCTTGAAAAAGAGCAATCACCCCCTCGATCTTTCCAAATCCGTACTGAAAGCTTTTGGTTGGCTGCGCTTCTGATTTTTGCACTGCCCAGAGATTGGTGCTCGAAATCAATAAGTCAAACAAAGAATCCAGGGCAGAACCCAAGATAGAAAGAGATCCAGACAAAAAACCCACAAAAATCTTTAAAAAAGCCAAACTAAAAGCCGTGAGGGTAGAAATCAAAACCGCTCTTTTTTTGATATTGGCTTGTGTTTTTTCTTTCATAAACAAAGGCAATTTCCTCTCTATCAAATTATCTTAAAAAAGAAAAGCAAAAAAAAACTTGCGCGGTTTAATTTTAAAAATACACTCTCGTCAAGTTGTGTTATTTAACTCTTTTTAGGGGGTGAGATACAAAATAAACAAAATATCTTAAATTTTTTTGCCCCCCAAAATCTGTAAATATCTAACTTATAAAATATTATCTAAAATTATCTAACCCCCTAAATTATGAAAAAAGCGTTTGTTTATTCTTTTATTTTTATCTTCTGTTTTGGCTTGCTCCAGACTTCTCACGCGTTTAAGGAAGGACGTGATGGAGACCTTTTTCGAGACCCTTTGACCCCCCTTGCTCAGAAAAAAAATGAAGAAAAACTAAAAAAAGCGGTCTCCGAACGGCATCAAAATTATTTTCGAAACAAGCAGCGTGATAACAAAGTCTATCACAACTTAAAAAACCAGTTTTATAAGCATCGAGCCAGTCAGGCCCGGGCGGGGATAAACCAAAAATCTACTTTTATGAAACGACGCGGTCCGCTCAAAAGCGTCCCTTATTATGGACAATATAGAAAAACGAGTACCCCAGCTTTTGAACGGAGTACGGCCAAACAAACCTTCAGAGCTCGAATCCTAGATTATTATCTAGATGGAGGCTATGCCGGAACTGATGCTCTCAAAGCCGATGTTCTTATCAGCTCAAAGCACAAAGCCCGTAGAAAAAACTCTCGCCGACGAGGATATGCTCAGTCTGGAGGAGCGGTAAAAGCCGTCCGGAGTATTCAGAGAAAAAAACCCTCCTGGAATAAATATTCCAGCCAATCTTCGCCAACACAAAGATTTAAGCGAAAAGCGCTCTATCGTAAATTTAGTCATCCGTACATGCCGGTGGTGGTGGAATAAGTCGAAACCCCAAACCACGCTCACCAGAACAATTAACCACTTTTTTTTGTTCTTATTTTTGGTATGGATTAACGATTTGACCACAAGAGCCCCCGACCAAAAAACAAGCATGCTTTATTTTTTAAAAAATGTGAACAGTTCCTCATTTAAATAGTAAAATACCAATTAAAAAAGATTTCAAATAAAGCTAAAAATTCTCTTTTTAAAAGGGTTTTTTTACAAATTTCCCAAAAAAACAAAAAAAAGCTTGACAAGTTTTAAAAATCAACTATTCTATGTTCGGATATAAACAAAAGTAAAACTTATTATTTACATTTTAAGCCCCAATTTCTCCCCTTTGCAGAAAAAGTTTTAAAAAAAATTTGACAAACAATGTCTCACTGTTAGGATATTCACTGATTCTAGATTATCATTATTTAATTATTATGACCCCCTCATCCAAAAAAGTCATCGATTTCCCTAAGCTCATGGAGCGAATTCTTGGTCTACTAACCGAGAAGGAACAAAATGTTATTTCTCGCCGGTTTTCTCTCGGGGGGCGACCAAAAGAAACTCTCGATCGGATTGGGAAAAGTTATTCCATCACAAGAGAACGTGTTCGACAGATCGAAATGATGGCTATTAAGAAGTTGGCACGAATTTCTCTTGACCCATCTATGCGATACATCCACGACTTGGCTTTTTCTACACTCAATGAAAACGGTGGTGTGATGTCAGAAGAAGCCCTGGTCTCTGAAATGATTAAAAAGCTTGGGAACGAACAAAAAACAGACGTAAACGCAATGAAGTTAGCTATGCGGGTTTCTACTCACTTGGTAAAACAAGAAAAAAACCAATTTCACCACGCGTTTTGGCGAGTTTCTACTATGACTCTTCAGGATGTAAAAGGGCTGATCAAAATGACACAAAAAGTTCTTCAAAAGAAAGGTGATATTATGACTGTCGAGAGTATAAAAAAAGAACTCAAAAATGATACTCTTGCTCCTATGGTTGCTTCTATTTTGCTCATTGATAAAAGTTTTTATAAAGCCGATGAAGGATGGGGAATGATCTCTTGGCGGCACATCAACCCACGATCGATCAAAGACAAAATCCTTATCACTCTCAAAGAAAACGGAAAACCACTTCATTTCTCTGATATCGCTAAACATGTATTAAATGACTTCTCTGCCAAAAAACGAGTGACTCCTCAAGCTATCCACAACGAGCTGATCCGACATGATGAATTCATCCTCGTTGGACGAGGGCTCTACGGATTGAAAGAATGGGGAATGGTAGCTGGAACGGTTTGTGATGTGATCAAAACCGTATTGATTGAAAACAACGGTCCAATGAAGCGACAAGATATCATCGAAGCGGTTTCAAAAAAACGGGATATCCGAATTGGAACTATCTCCCTCAACCTTCAAAAGTACGATTTCTTCAAGCGTGTGGGACGGGCGGTCTATGAATACGACAAATCTCTCGATCCAGGAAAAAGAAGAAGGAAACGAAGAGCTTAAAACAAGAAAACAAAAAAGGTCCCGACTTATCGGGATTTTTTTTTATAATTAAAATTTCAAAAACGCACTATTTATCTCCTTTATATTTTCTTTCCAATATTTTGACGTCCTCCTCTTTGAGTCCATTGGTTCTTTCTTCGCTTTCTTCTTCGATCTTTGTCACCACCCCACCATCTCCGATGAGATAGTCATCCAAAGTAGCAGAAACCTCTATTTTTTTGATAATTTTGATAAGTTTTTGGACGAGCTCCTTCGGGTCCGAAGAAAAAACCATTCGGTCCGTTTCTTTTCGACGACAAAAATCCAATATTTCTTTTATGTGGTCTGCCACCCCGTCATATCCAGTCAAAATCCCAATTGGTTTCCCTTCATCATAAGCCACGGTAAATTCATTGAGCGTTCCGGTCCCTCCTGGAAGGATGATCACTCCATTGGATGATCGGATATTGATGATATCTCGCATCATGAGTCCCACCCCAGTGAAAAGAATTTCATCATAAAAATCAATCGGAGATTTGTACTTCATGATATGTGATTTGATCGAAATCGCTGGAGACACTCCAAAGGTCCGTCCACCTTCTTCTTTGGCCCCTCGAGCGGCTTCATCTGGCAAACCAGGACAGGCTCCATTTACGAGTACACAATCGTTTCGAGCGATTTCTCGTCCGACGTTTCTCGCGGCTTCTACCGCTTTTTCATTCCGCATGAGATATCCAGAGGCGGATCCCATCACCCCAATATGAGGATTGTAGTGTGGGATAATGTCGAAAATGTTTTTTGCTTCATCCATTTTTGAAAAAATTAAGACTTAGGAAATGAAATAAAATATCCGTTTTGGGTATGCACCTTTTTCCGATGAAAAAGATGTAACACCGCCAAAAACATGATAACAAGAAAAGGAATGACCCAAGTTATTTTTCCGTACTCTAAAAGAGAGTTAAAAATAGCATGGAGTCCCATAGCCACCAACATCCCCTCCATCATCATTTGTTCATGAAAAAGGGTTTCGGCCTTCATGTGTAAGATCTGGTGCATTTTTTCAAAAATAACATGTTTTTTCTTTCGGACCTCTTCTTGATAAATTTCTTTGGCAAATCGGGCGACTCCATAGAAATATCCCAAGAAGGCTGAAAATCCAACGTGAGCCAATACAGAAACCGTCGAACGAAGGATGATAAACATCCCAATTCCCGCCATCGTAAAGTCTCCATTCCAGATTTTATTGAAGTAGAGGATGTTTTCGATAAAGACAAATCCCAGCGCCACAATGATGGCAAACTCGAGTGCGTCATCGACCGATTGGATTTTTTCGTCATCGGTAAATCGAAGCACGAGATGTTTGATAAATTCCTCCAGCATCCCGACCACAACAAAAAACCAGATCTTCTGCGGCAACGTCAGAGAGAAGCAATACGCGGCTACCCCGCAGAGGACTCCAATCATGATGAAAAAGATAGGAGACTCCCAGATTTTTTTTGTTTTTTCTTTGAAGACTTTTGTCGTGTTATCTCCAGAAAAAATCTCGAGTAAAAACATCATCCCCGCCACAAACAAAAACATGCTCACGGCCACGACCGTGTGTGTGGAAATGTAAGCAAAAAGCTTAGCCAGATTGGGGAATTCCACCAGTTCAGCTAAGTATTGAAAAAGATTGAAGTGTTCAAAGTATCCCAAAGCGGTATTCCAGTGCTCTTCATACAATTTAATCGGTAGCACCGCCATCATCCCCGCCAAGAGAGTCAAAATCACATAGGATCTTTTTTCTGGTTGTTGCCGTTGAAAAAACCAGAGCCATCCCAAAACTGGGATCAAACTCACCACGCCAAAGCCAATAATCTGAGGGATATTCATTTTTTAAATCTAAACATTATAACATAGTTTTGCACAAAAACCAAGTCCTTTATTGTTTTAAACACAAAAAGTTGTATCCTAACTGGTAGATGGAAATCGCCCTCACCTGGAATCTGGTTTTGGTCTCTGCGTTTGTCATGCTTTTTGCGTACAATTTTTTGCTCGGCCAAGCCGCCACGATCAAACTGATCCTCTCCATCTATATCGCCATCCTCACGACTGATGGACTCGCGGGAGGACTCAAAAAGTTTGTCTTTGATGTTTCTCCGGGATTTCAAAAGCTTGTCGGAGACGGGGGTGATTCTGAAATTTTTGTTGCGATTCGGATTATCCTCCTCCTGATCGCCATTGTTATCCTGGTCGTCAAAAGCAGTTTCCATGTTTCAGTTGAAAAACATGAACACTGGGGGATGCGAACCGGTATCCATGCGGGGTTTTCTCTGCTTTCGGCGATCCTTTTTCTCTCGACCATGCTGATCTACCTCTCGGGGAATTCTTTTGTAGAGGGCATGCTTTTTGCCAAGGAAATCACCATCTATGAAGAATCTCTCATCGCTCAAATTCTGATCGATTACTACCAATTTTGGTTTTCTCTGCCCGCGTTGGCCTTTCTCGTGACCAGTTTTATGTTTTCGTCCAAAGAGTAGTCAATTTTTCGTTTTTTGAAGTTCGAATTTTGAATGTTTGAATATTGGGAATTAGATATTGTTTGTCTTCGACCTTGAGTTTTAAATATAATTTAACTCAGACTGAAAGAAAAATTAGAAATTAAAAATTGAAAATTAATAATTCCAGATTGAAGATTGTAACCAATTCTTGACATTTACAAAATCCTCCCTACTATCCCGTCCGCCTTGGGGCTTATCTTCCAAACGATGCGATGGAGATAAACGAAAAAGGCTGTAATAAATTTTTAGATTCGCATCACAAAAAAATCATGACAAAAGTAATGGATGACCTCTTGGCAAAAGATGCCGGAGTGGTTTCTTTTCGCGCTGGAGACACGATAAAAGGAACTGTTATTGACGCTAACCCATCTCGGATCCTCCTCGAACTTCCTGGGGGGGCAACTGGTATTATTACCAAAAAAGAAACCGTAAAGTATGATTCCAGCACAGAAAATTTAGATCAAGGAGCTGAACTGGAAGCCGTAATCCTTGATCCAGAAAACGACGCCGGACTTGTGGTTCTTTCGCTGAGAAGAGCTTCTCAGGATGCCGCTTGGGCAGAGATCGCTCAACTCGTCGAAGATGAACGAATTGTGAATGTAAAAATCGAAGAAGCCAACAAAGGAGGGTTGATGGCTCGGTACAAAGGATTGAAAGCCTTTCTCCCTGTTTCTCAGCTCACCCCGATGAACTACCCGCGGGTAAAAGATGGAAACGGATCAGAAATTTTGACCCGGCTTCAAGGACACATCGGAAAAGTTTTTGCCGTTCGATTTATCAATGTCGAACGATCAGAAAATAAAGTTATAATTTCTGAAAAAGCCGCACACGATGAACAAATCGCCCGAACGCTCGAAAATATAAAAGAAGGAGATGTGGTCAAAGGAACCGTCTCTGGGGTGATGAAGTTTGGTATTTTTGTGACTTTTGAGGGCGTGGAAGGACTGGTTCATCTCTCAGAATTGGATTGGTCTCATGTCGCAGACCCAAGCAAAAAATACAAAATCGGGGATCAACTAGAGGTGCTTGTCATTGGAAAAGACGGAGACAAGCTTTCATTCTCTATCAAACGGCTCACCGAAGACCCTTGGGTTAAAAAAGCAGAAAAATATTCAGTCGGTGATACTGTCTCTGGAAAAATTGCCCGGTGGAATCAAAATGGAGTCTTTGTAGAAATTGAACCAGAAGTGCAAGGACTTTTTGCACTTGAACAGTTTGGTGTCGAATCACACACCGATCTAGAAATCAAAGAAAAAGAGGAACTAAAAGGAGAAATCCTTGAAATCAACATAGGATCTCATCGGCTGGAGTTGAAAAAAGTAGACTAAAAAAACGGAACTTCAAAACAAAGGGCGGGTGAAAAATTTCATCCGCTCTTGTTTTTTTTTTCACATCCAATAAAACCTGGTGAGAAAATGTCCTCAAGTCCAATCCAATTTACCGGTCACGAAACCATCGCCGAGATCCTGGAAAAAATGCCCGAAGCGCAGGATATTTTAATTACGCATGGCCTCCAATGTGCGGGTTGCTATTTGGGCGCTTATGAGACACTAGAGCAAGGGGCCGCCGGACATGGATTTACGGATACAGAAATTCAAGCCATCCTCACCGATATCAATGAATGCGCCAAAGAGTTAAAGATTATGAACGTGCCATCAAAAGATCCTGAACTGACTGAGAAAGCGGTGAAGAAAATTCATGAATTCCAGGCCGCACAAGAAAAAAAAGGCTTTGGGTTTAAAATCGACGTGCTCAAAAGTGGGGGAGAATTTAACTACTTTCTCGACTTCCTCGAATCACCAGAAATCGGAGACAAAACGATCAAATCAAGAGGCATCAAAATGTTTATTTCTCCAGAAAGTTTGCGCCTCCTTCAGGATTGCACGATCGATTTTGTTTCGACGGATGAAGGGGAAGGGTTTAAGATATCAAAAGAGTAAATTTAAATAATTAATAATTAATAATGATTAATGAGTAAATAAAAGCGGAAATTTAATTATTTAAAATTCCAACATTCGTCATTACTCATTACTCATTCATCATTACAAAAAATGAAAACCATCTTCCTCGCCTCAGGGCGCAGTACTCGTATGGATCCAATCTCGGATAAATGTTTGTTAGAATTTGGTGGAGAACCGTTGTTTTTGAAATTACTGAAAAATGCGAAAGCCGGAGGATTAGAAAATTTCATCGTGGTAGCCAACAAATACAACCAAAAAGAAATTGAAACCATTTTGGCCAAAGAAAATTTCCCCGCTGAGGTAACTCAACAAAAAAATCTAGACGAAGGCATGGCCGGAGGGATTTCTGATGGGCTGGAATTAGTAGATGAAAACGAGTCTATTTTTATTCACAACGGAAACGACTACATAAACTCAAATTTTTATGCAGAAATTTTAGATAAATCAAAAAACGCCGATGGGGGGATTCTCGCCAAAAGAATGAAACAATATTTCCCTGGTGGATACCTCCAGATCAATGATCAAAATCAAATCACTAAAATTGTAGAAAAACCAGGCGAAGGAAATGAACCGTCGGATTTGGTCAATATCGTCGCTCATTTTTTCCAATCTGCAGAGAAACTAAAATCGTGCCTCAAAGAAACGAAATCACCCCAAGACGATGTGTATGAGGTCGTACTTGATAAATGTTTTCAGACGCAAAAATTTGTCGCTGTAGAGTATGATGATTTTTGGGAGGCGATTAAATATCCCTGGCATGTGCTAAACATGATGGATTGTTTTCTTGCGCAGCAAAAAACCGCTATTTCATCATCGACAGAAATTGCTGATTCTGCCACGATAAAAGGCAATCATGTGATCATCGAAGACGGTGTAAAAATAACGGAAAACGCGGTGATCCAGGGACCGTGTTATATCGGAAAAAATACAATCGTGGGAAATAATGCGCTGGTCCGAAACAGTATGATCGGACCCAATTGTGTAATTGGATTTAATACTGAAGTAGCACGCTCTTTCCTCCATAAAAATATCACAACCCATTTTGCCTACGTCGGCGACTCGATTGTGGACGAGGGCGTAAACTTCGGAGCGTTCTCGTGTACCGCCAATCTACGACTCGATCAAGCGGATGTGAAGGTAAAAATTAAAGAAGAAAGAGTGGATTCCCATCGCGGGAAACTTGGGGCCATCGTCGGAAAAGATGCCCAAATCGGCATCCACGCCATGCTCATGCCTGGTGCAAAAGTGCCCGTCGGACAAGCGGTGATGTCCGGCGAAGTGTTGAAATAAATCTCTATCTCCCCTTTCTTAAAAGGTTTTTTTTATTTTTTCAATCTATAGTTAACTTCCTAAATTTTATTAGTTTTCATGAAAAAATTATCTCAAACTTTCCACACAAAAAATTAAAAAGTTTTCCACATTTTTTTTTCTTTTACGATTAATTTTTTTTATTCATTTTTCCCTACTAAAAAATCATAAAAAAATGATCAAAATTTTTATAAAAATTTTAAAATCCTTCATTCTTTTAGATTAAAAAAAACATGGTTAAAATCTTTATTTAAAAAGAAAAAAGCACCTTAAAAAATTTTCCACAAACTTCCTTTTTACAACTACTAATTCTTTTTAATTTTTTAAAAATCAATAAACAAGAACTTCAAATTTTGGAAAAAAATAAAACGTGTCATCTTTTTTTATCATTCAACTACTTTATTATTGTCATCTCGAGGAACTTAAGTTGAAAATAAAAAACTCGGGAGATCTTTTATTAACCGGAATTTTAAAATATTTCTTACTTATATTTCAAATCATGTCTTATTTGGAATAACAATAATTTAACGTTTTTCTATTTTTAAAACCTGAAATCTATAAAAAATTTGACATTCAAGAGAAAATTCCTACCCTCCTATCACTTTTTTGAGGTTCGGCCACGAGTATGAGACGAGAGTGGTCGGAGTTTGATTTTTTCTATCCCCCTTTCGATGGCTCAAAAAAACATTCGTTTTCCAGCAACGCTGACCCCTACAAAAGAAGAGAACGGTCGGTTTTTTTTCACTGAAGTAGGAACGGAATTTGCCTTTCCTGATTTAATCGAAGTGCAAACCAGCTCGTATGAGTGGTTTTTGACGGATGGAGTAAAAGAACTTCTCGATGAAATAAATCCCATCGTGGATGCCACCGGTAAAAAATTAAAACTTGAAATCCTAAATCACGAAACCGAAGAACCAAAACATGATATCAAAACTTGCCGAGAAAAAGGCATGTCCTATGAAACTTCTATTCGGGTTCATGTAGCTCTGACCAATCTAGAAACCGGGGAAATTAAAGAGCAAGATGTGTATTTTGGACAAATTCCCCTGATTACTGAACAGGGAACTTTTATCATCAATGGAATTGAGCGAGTAATTGTTTCTCAGATGGTGAGATCTCCAGGAATTTTTTATTCAACCAATCCATCTATCCCTGGGCACTACCAAGCAAAAATGATCCCAAAAAGAGGAGCTTGGCTCGAAGTAGAAACGGATAAAAAAGGATTAGTTTGGGTAAAAGTAGATCGAAAAAGAAAAATCCCAGTGACCATGTTTTTGCGAGCTTTTGGATATGAGACCAATAAAAAAATTGTTGATCTTTTTAAAGATCTTCCAAATGGGGAGGAAATTATAACCAAAACAATTGAAAAAGATGAATCAGTAGATGAAAAAGAAGCTTGGCAAGGCGTGTATAAAAGAATCCGACCGGGAGATTTGGCGACCGCTGAGAACGCAAAAACTTTTTTAGAAGGGATGTTCTTTGATTTTAAAAAGTATGATCTAGGACCAATTGCTCGGTATAAAGTAAATAAAAAATTTGGGCTTGAAACAAAAGATAATAAGAGTGGACGAATTTTTCGAATTGAGGATTTTGTGATGATGATTCGAGGATTAATTGAAATTGAAAATGGAAATGGTGAAGTGGACGACATTGATCATTTGGCTAATCGAAGAATCAGAGGAGTAGGAGAATTGGTACAAAATAAATTCCGAGTAGGACTTCTGCGAACAGAGAGAATTATCCGTGACCGGATGAGTATTGTGGATGTGGAGACTGTGACCCCAACTCAGTTGATCAACTGTCGACCAATTACCGCTTCTATGCATGAATTTTTCTCGTCATCACAGTTATCACAGTTTATGGATCAAACAAATCCTCTTGCCGCCCTTGAACACAAACGAAGAATTTCAGCCATGGGACCAGGTGGGTTGTCACGAGAGAGAGCGTCTTTTGAGGTTCGTGATGTGCATCCATCTCATTATGGACGGATCTGTCCGGTAACGACTCCAGAGGGACCAAATATTGGATTGGTATTACATTTGGCAGCCTATGCTCGGGTAAACAAATTTGGGTTTATTGAGACTCCGTATCGGTTAGTGACAAAAATAGTAAAAAATGATGCTAAATTAAGTACTGGAAAGATTATTTCTGAAGATATAAAAGATGGAAAAACAGTAGTCGGAAAAGAAGATGATGTAATTAATGAAAAATTGGCGAAAAAATTAGAAAAAATTAAAAAATTAGCAGAGATTCCAGTGCGCCCATATGTTTCTGATATCGTAGAATACTATGACGCTGAAGCCGAAAAAGACATGTGTGTAGCCCAAGCGAACTCTCGATTGGATGAGCTTGGAAACTTTGCCAATAAACAAGTATCCGCCCGAAAAAATTTCCAACCAGGAGTATATTACCTCAATGAGGTAACTCATATTGATATTTCGCCAAAGCAAATTGTTTCACTTTCTACGTCTTTGATTTCCTTCCTCGAGCATGATGACAATACGCGGGCACTCATGGGATCAAACATGCAGCGACAAGCTGTACCAATAGTTTCTCCGGAATCTCCCGTAGTGGGGACCGGAATGGAAGCGACGACTTCAGTCGATGATTGTGCTCGAGCACCAGAAGCGGGGGAGATTAAAGCGGCCGATGCAGAAGGAGTCACTTTTGTCGGAAAATCAGGAAAAAAAGAATACTACCCAGTACAAAACTTTGTCCGAACAAACCAATCAACTTGTATCCAAGAACGAGTGCGAGTAGAAGGAGGAGAAAAAGTGAAAAAAGGAGATGTTTTGATAGACGGAGCTTCCGTCCAAAAAGGAGAATTAGCCCTTGGAAGAAATCTTCTCGTTGCCTATATGTCTTGGGAAGGATTTAACTTCGAGGATGCGATCATTGTTTCTGATAAACTTGTAAAAGAAGGGTACTTCAACTCTATCCATATTGAGCGATATGAATTGGATGTACGAGATACAAAACTCGGGCCAGAAGAACTAACTTCTGATATTCCAAATGTGGCTGCTGGGAAATTGAAAGACCTAGATGATCATGGTTTAATCCGAGTAGGAGCTACGGTTTTGGCAGGAGATATTTTGGCCGGAAAAGTAACACCAAAAGGAGAAACCGAGCTTACCGCTGAAGACAGACTTCTGCGAGCTATTTTTGGAGAAAAAGCACATGACGTAAAAGATTCATCCCTTCGTCTACCAAGAGGGTCTGGAGGGAAAGTGATTGATGTTCAGATTCTTGATCGATCAGAAGGAGATGATCTCCCAACAGGAGTACTCCAGAGAATTCAAGTAAAAGTTGCTCAGATGCGACATCTTGAAGCTGGAGACAAGATGGCTGGACGACACGGAAACAAAGGAGTAATTTCAAAAGTAGTACCAGTGGAAGATATGCCATACCTCGAAGATGGAACTCCGGTAGATATTATTTTGAACCCATTGGGAGTATCTTCTCGTATGAACATCGGGCAGATTCTTGAGACTCATCTAGGATTGGCCGCAGAAAAAATGGGAATCAAAGTAGCGACTCCAGTACTCGGAGGAATCAAAACTAATAAAATTCAAGAATTTTTGAAAGAAAACGAACTTCCAGAGGACGGAAAATATCAGCTATTTAGTGGAAAAACAGGAGCTCCTCTTGATCACCAGACAACAGTCGGAGTGGTATACATGTTAAAACTAATTCACCTAGTAGAAGATAAAATCCATGCTCGATCTGTCGGACCATACTCTCTCGTGACGCAACAACCGCTTGGAGGGAAAGCTCAAAACGGAGGACAGAGGTTTGGGGAAATGGAGGTGTGGGCACTCGAAGCGTACGGCGCCTCTTATACACTCCAAGAAATG
The DNA here is from genome assembly GCA_964344165.1 of uncultured Candidatus Peribacteria bacterium. Taxonomy (GTDB): domain Bacteria; phylum Patescibacteriota; class Gracilibacteria; order UBA4473; family UBA4473; genus CAYFMH01. The sequence continues at coordinate 17,108 of CAYFMH010000013.1, forward strand.
CTTACCATCAAATCTGATGACGTCCATGGACGAGCTCGAGCGTATGAGGCAATCGTAAAAGGAGACCAGATTGAATCAGTGACGATTCCAGAATCATTTAACGTGCTCGTGAAAGAATTGCAATCACTGGGACTAAAAGTTGAACTACTCAACAAAGGAGAAACAGAAGAAGGAGAATTGCTTATAGAAGATGAAAACGAACCAGAAGAAAACCTAATCGACCAATCTTCAGATGCCAAAATGGTAGCTGACGAGGGAGAAATCCCACAAGACCCAGGGATTTCTATGGAAGGAGACCTAGAACCAGCCAATGATAACGCAGAAGAAGCGGTGGAAGAAGAAAAGGAAGCAGCATAATAGATTTTGGTAATTAGTTCTTCCGCTCTTCGTTTGTCTCAAATTTAGTTTACAAACTTCGGCGGACAGGTAGTTTTTAAAAAATTCGGAAATTTTTAATTTTGCATTTTCAATTTTGAACTAGTTCCGCACGTATCGTATAGTGGCTATTACACGGCCTTGCCAAGGCTGAGACACGAGTTCGATTCTCGTTACGTGCTCCATCGTCGAAGTGGCTACACACTTCCGTTTTTTGTTGAAACAAAAAAACTCCAGTATTTCGCAACTTCTCCTCTCAAAATTTTATCTGTCCTTAATTTTATCTAAGAGATAAAATTTTGTTTTTTCCCATCCTCTTAATTCATACCTTGTGTGTTAAATTTTGGTTGTTTTTTTATTTGTGAAACACTGGTGACAAATATTTGTTGTCAATTTTGTGGCGACTATTTTGTTTTGTCATTTAAGTTTTTTGTTTTCAATAAAGTGTTTTCATGGTGTTGTTTATTTATTTTTTTAAACATTTGTTTTGTTTGATTGGAGTTTATTATCAATTTGCATCAATTAAGTATGCAAATGTTCTTTTACATAACGGCAGTTATGTTATGCAATCTGGCAGAATATTGAGGGTACAAACTTGATAAAATCACAAAAATAAATAAAAGAAATTTAATGTTATATATTATTTATAAAATGTATATGACAGCTGGATAGCTGTCTCTATACAGGGGCGCTTACCTAGAGATCTTTTACATTTCGGTAAAAAACAAAACAAAATTCGGGTTAATCCCGAAAAAATTATTTTTGACTTTTTCAGGCCAAAGGAGGTGAACAATGGACATTGTCCAAGGAAAAGAGTTCTCCTACCATGTGGGCAGCTTGGTTGCGAAAACTGGAAGCTTTCAGTTCTACTTGTGTGAGCAGGTGGAGACGGGAAGATCTTGTTTTCTCCAGGTGGCTTTGGAGGTGGAGAAAAACGGAGTTCTTGATCGTGCGAGCTACCTGCTTAGGGAGCTCCTCGATCGTTCTGACAAACTAGAAGAGGAGTACGCCAAGGTAAAAGAAGATCCCAAGGACTTGCTCAACTACCAACTGGGATTTCCGGAGCTCGTGGAGACATTTTTGAGTTCCAAGGGTTTCCGGGTCAATATCCTGGCAATCCGGGAGGTCGAGCAGCCTCAAAACATGGTGCCGCTCGCTCGAATGGTTCACAAGGATCGACTTCGGGTGGATCTTCGCACGAGTGTGTGGATTATGGGCAAGTTGCTCAAGATCCTGACATTTGCGCATGATCAGGGCATTGCTATCGGTCAGGTGAGTGCTGGCAATATTATGATCGAACCAGACCAGCATTATGTGGTGGTCTTCGATTGGTCTGCCGCGCAGATTTTGACCGATGAGGTGCCGAGAGCAACTCAGCAGGCAGAAATCTCGCAGGCCGCGCAAGCGGTCATCCTGGCTCTGGGGGGGAAAGTGGGAGCACGTTTCATCCCCGACGATGGCGAGGAAGGTTATGATCCCTATACCAACCACCTCTGGAGGTTGGCCGAGGGGGTCGAGTCTAACGCGGGGAAGGCTCACGAACGCTTTTATGGGCTCGTTGACGGGCTCTGGAAGCGTGAGTTCTATCCGTTTACTTGCCACTCTATTTGATCCCATGAAAGGAGAATGAACATGGGCAGAGAAACTTTTCCAAGGACATCCTACAGGAGCGCCACTAAAGCCGTTACCGGTGGTTCAACGGAAAGGGTGACCCGAGCCGCCGAACAACAGGCGCAGAGAACCGGGAAGCTCGATCCGCTGGTCGATCCGGCTGGCTACGGCGTGATCCGGGAGTCTCGGCCTCGGTTCGAACAACGGCCGAATGGACTCTGGGAACTCCTCGTCGGGGTTCCCGTGCCGGTTGAGAGCCGCGTGGATACGACCGGCAGCATGGGAGACAACGTCGATGTGGCTTTTCGTGTGCTGCCCAACATGTACGAGGGCTGCAGCGAGGTGCTGCCTGGTTGCGACCTCCATGTCGCTACGGGGATTTTCGGCGACGTTTCGGACAACTTCATCCTGTGTCGCCCCCAGTTTGAGATGCAGGCGGACAAGATCGTTCAACAGCTCACGCTGATGGTCCCGGAAAAAGACGGGGGCGATTTTCCCGAAGATCCCCACTACGGCCTTTTTGCCGGAGCGTACCTCACCAAGGCGTACCTTCATAAAATCGGCCTGAAGTCCTACGATTTCACCGTCTCGGACGCGACAGCTCGGGATCGGCTGGATGAGCGACACCTGATTCGTGTTTTTGGTGATCAGGTGTTCGAAAAGGTGACCGAGAATGGGCACAAACTCGATACCAAGTCACCTTACACCCAGGACGTGGTGAATGACCTGCTGAGACACGCGCATGCGTTCTTCTTGCAGGTCGAAAACCAACCTGAGACGACTCGTTTCTGGACCAATATTTTCGGTTCGGAGCGGGTCGTCAAGCTGCCGAGTACGGAGCTGCTCCCCCAGGTGCAGGCCGTCATCATCGGTCTGACCGAGGGGACGCTGGAATTGGATACGGTCGTATCCTTCCTTCAGCGGCACAATGTGGGAGAAGAGCTGGCTCGCGAGATCTTGCGGTCGGTGGCTCACATCCCCATTGGAGCTCAAGCGGCTCTGCCAAACTTTGCCAAGCGTCCTCAGAAGGGGGACCTTTTCCGAGAAAAGACCGACCTGTGGCCGATCAGCCCCGACGAGGTCAAACCTGGAGAAGCCGAAACGGCTTCGGCAGAAGGAGAGCTGGACTGGCTCTGATCTATTCCCACTGAAATGGTCCCAAGGAGGTGACACATGACAACAAATAAAATCTACCTCGTCACCGACCTGGGACCTGGGGACGGTGGCAAAGGAGGTGTGGTGCACAAAATCAGTCATTTCCGGCGTGCCCACACCATCCTCAAAGTTGGGGGAGCCCAGGGGAGCCACGGGGTCCAAACTTCTGCTGGTGAAAATTTCGCATTTAGCCAGTGGGGGTGCGGTACATTTGAGGGGGTGAGAACGCACATCACCCCTCGGATGGTGGTTTCTCCCATCGGGCTTCTCAACGAAGCCCAAGCCCTTCGGTATCAGGGTGGGGTTCACAATCCATTTGATCTCCTTACGGTCGATGGATCCGCCCTCTGTGCCACTCCCTACCATGGGATTGCCTCGCGCCTCAAGGAAATGGCACGGGGCGACAACCCATGGGGAACGATCGGGACAGGCATCGGAGAAGCTTTTCGTGATTCGATTCGGCTTCCAGAGTTAGCGATCCGGGTGCGTGACTTGTCACGACCCGATTTGCGAGATCGGATGGTCACGATCCACGAACAGATGCTCCAAGACCTCGCCCCGATCATTGAGGGGGGCTTCCTTCCCACGGACCAAGTAGCCGTGGAGGAGGAAGTGGCTCATCTTTATGATCCTGGATTCCTCGATTACGTAGTCGAGCAATTTCAGGAGGTGGCCAGACAGGCAAAAATCGTCGATGGTGAGCACCTAACAGAGATTCTTGCTCAGAAAGGTGTCGCCGTCGTCGAGAGCTCGCATGGGATCCTTACGGACAACCTGTACGGTTTTCACCCACATACCAGTGCCATCCGGACGTTGCCTTGCTTCACGCAGGACATGCTCCGAGATGCTGGTTATGGGGGAGAGATCGTAAACATCGGGGTTTGTCGGGCCTATGCCATTCGGCACGGGGCCGGCCCACTTCCCACCGCTGATCCGGAAATGGGCGAACACCTGTTACCCGGCAGTAACAAAGACGAGAATCGCTACCAAGGCAAGGTTCGCGTTGGTCCATTGGATCTCGTTTTGCTTCGTTATGCGATCGAGGTCTGTGGCGGTCAATCTGCGTTTGATGGCTTGGCCATCACGTGGTTTGACCAGATCCAGCGAAATGGCGTCTGGAAGGTCTGCGACCGCTATGAAACACCCGATCAAGCTTTTTTCACTCCTGCGGGGGAGATAAAAGTGAGATCGGATGAAAAGGAGGAATCACCACTTACCTACCAAGAACAACTCGGTCAGGCGCTTCTGGAGTGTCGACCCGAGATCATCACTCACGAACTTCCGGCCCAGCAATCAAAACTCACGAAGCTGGCCACTGAGCTGTTGGACGAAAAGTTAGGTGTCCCAGTACGGATGCTTGCTTTTGGCCCGACGGAAACCCACAAAAACCTTTTGTAACGGAGATAACGAAAATGACGGACAAAAAGAAGGACGAAACCAAGAAGACGGACGGCACGGGCGAAGATGCGGCAGCTCCGGCCTCCGAAGATACCGCTGCTCCCGCCGCGGAGCCGGAACCGGCTTCCGAGACCACTTCGGCCGACGATCCCGTGGCTGCCAAGCTGAAGGAACACGGTGTCGACGACGCGACGATCGACAGGATAAAAAGTGAGCTGGCCGATTCGGAGGAAGAACTTTCCTATCTTTCCGTGGAAGACTTCAAGTCGGTCGGCATTAAGCCGGGTAAGGCGAAGATGTTGGTCGAGGCGCTCAAGTCGACGGCGGCTCCGGCCGCGCCGGTAGAACCGGTGGTCTCCCAGGCCGGTGCGATGGGGGCGGTTTCTTTCGATGCCGTGCTTCCGACGGTCCCCACCGACAGCTCCTGGCTGGAGGCTTTGCGGACTGGTGGGGTTCTCAAGGTCGACCAGTCCACCGTGATCTCGGCGATCCGGGCGGCTCTGGCCTACCGGGCTGGCCTCTATGGCATTCCGGCGAAGCTCGTCGAGCTGATGGAGGCCTTCGCCGACCAGAATGAAGAGCAGGTCGATCCTGAGTTCTTCAAGCTGCGGAAGCAGATGACCCGTCGCAGCTATGCCGAGATTTTCGAGGCGATTGACGGGCTTGACGGCAGCTATGTGACCGAGGTCAGGAAGAAGCAGCTCTTCGGTCGCATCGATCAGTACCTGTGGCCGGCGATTGCCGAATTTCATCAGCAACTGAAGTCCTGGCAAGAAGCCTGGATGCAGGGAGCGGCGAATCCGGCGATGATGATGGCCTCTGTCATGGCGGCCATTGGCGGCACGGGGGGGATGCCTCCGGGTTTGATGCAGCCGCCTGAAACCGGGATTCTCCGGGATACGGCGGATGCGGTTGCCGATGCGGTCAACCGGGTCTTCGCTGGGACGGGAGTCCAGATTTCGGCCGCGCTCGCCTACGACGCGACCAAGATCAAGGAAACTCTCGAGAACCCCCGGCTCCCGTCTTTGATCGGGGCGGCCAACCGCGATCAGATGCTTCGGCAGCTGAAGGTGGCGGTTTCAGCCACCTATCCGCGGATGGAGAACAACCTGACGCGGTTCGTGTTGGCGACCATGCAGGTGAAGGATCAGCCGTCCGGGAACGAGGAGCTTCAGTACTTCGGCTCCCTCTTCATGCTCGGCTCCCAGATCCCCTGGGATCAGCTCGACGGTGGGGGCGCCAGCTCCATTCGCCAGTCTCCTTCGCCCCTCGGTGACGGGTTCCCTGGCTCTCACCACGAGAGGTAAACAAAAAAACAACCGAATAACGGTCAGACTGGTTCGATCTTGATTTCATCGGGATACGACCACTGCCTAAACACTTTGGCCTTGGGGTACTTCGGTACCCTGAGGCTTTTTTCTTATGTCTAAATTTTAGGCAAAAAGACTCTTTCTACAAAAAGCTTGGTCGCGAGGTTGCGATACCCCGAATCCCAAAACATACTTGATCCATCGATCCAATCCGCGTGAGGTGTTGGAATCCCCCCAAAAGAAGGAAAAAAGGCTTCATAACCTTTGTGCATTAATCGATACTGGAGTGTGTCTCTTTCTATTTCTTCGAGGTACAACCCCCGAGCTGCTCGCCCATAGATTTCTTCTTTGGTATCAAAAAAGTAGGGGGCCAGGAGGTGCTCATAGAGTTCTTGGAGAGCCTCATTATTTCCTTCCCACACCGCCCCAAAAAGAATGTGCGTCCAGGAGCTATCGCCTAGTGAGACATCGGGATTGTCAAAATCCCGAACTGCTAAACCACTTTTAGTTTCTTCAAGCCAAAATTCTACGATATCACCTCTTACTTTTTCATGGACAAATACTTCTCCGAGCCATCTTTGGATATTTCTTCTTGTGACCATGGGAGTGCCAGGACGGACAAAAATCCCCGTATCTATGTCGGCATCGAGGGTGCCATAGCCTTTTACTCTTGACCCAAAAACAAGGATCACCGGATAGACATATTTTTTTAGTTCTGGGTGGGATTCAATTGTTTTTGCCATGGCTTGTATTTCTTGCATTTCCGTAGGCATTGCCTTTAGGTTGTCCAAAAAAGGCCCCCCTAATTTTGGCATGGAAATTTCAAAAAAACTGAGCGTTTGTTCATCAATAACTCGGAGGTGATAGAGCCTAAAAAATAACTTCCTTAGGTAGTTTTGAATTTCTGGGTTTTGCGTTGACCAGAGTGTGCTAAGAACATTTCCAAATCTCTCATACCAGATTTTTGCTTGTTCTCGGTTATTTTTTGCCGCGCCTTCGATGGCCTTACGGATTCCATCGATTAGAGCGAGTTGACTGGGGAGGAGAGAAGAAATATCGCTAATTTGTTCAACGAATTCATCAGGAAGCAGACCATGTTGGATCGACAGACCAATTTCATTGCCAGCATCAGCAACAGCTTTTTGTTTATTTGTTTTTTGGATCCATTTTTTGCGTTTTTCGGTGGTAGTTCCCAAATCTTCAGTATCAATTTGGGTAAATTTTTGTTTGAGATCTGTTTGAAAGGAGACAGCATTTATAATTCTTGGCTTTTTTTCCTTTTTGGGTGTCCTTGGGGCAAAAATAATTCTGGTCATGTTTTGTATGAGCGGATCTGCGGACATTTCCATTTTTGAGCGGCTGCCTTCATCGAGCAGCCCCAGGTCGGAGAGAATCGGAAGTCCGTCGGCGATACTTTTTCTAAGTGTTTCGTCTTCATTAACTTCTATCATGGAGATTACTTCTTCTGGAGTTATCCACCTTTTTTCGACGAGAAAAGGGATTAGATGAGCCGCTTTGACCACGCGGGGCAGATCGCCATCCCGCATTTCTACTTCTAGCACATCTCCATCTATGAAGTTCGCTCGGACATCATGAATACGCAATAAATTTTCCCAGGCATTGAGATAGGCACTTCTAAATCTCTCTATTTGTTCTCTTAATTTTTCTGAATCCGGATTCCAGTCGATATTTGGTAAAAACTCAAACGGAAGAGAAAGGATGATGCGACGGTATTCGGGAGAGTTTTGCAGTAGATCGGCCAGAGATTCATAAAGACCGGCCACCTGTTCTTCGGTGATTTGTTCTAAAAACACGGCATTTTCGAGAGAAAGATCTGGTCGTCGAACGTGAGATTGGATGAGGTGGAGGTGTTCGCTGAGTTTTTTTCGTTCGGCTATTTGTTCTAAAAACACTTTGTTTCTAGCGACCCACTCAGGCCACACTTGGGCAACTACTTCTGGATTTAGAAATGATTCAACGGCAGAGAGAGAAGAAAGGGGGATACAATCTTTTTTTTCTCTGTGTTTATAATCATGGGGCTCCTGACCTTTCATCCGAAATTGAAAATAAAAGTAATAAACACCTCTTTTTTACACGAAAAAAATATTTTGTCAACATGCGATTTTGTTCTTTGAAAATTTTTTACCAGAGGAATTTGTCTCAACTTCTTGGTTGGTGGTGTGACACCGGCTTTTTTTATGAAGGATTTTGGTTGTTTTTTTCATAAAAAATCGTTAAACCAATCCAGACATGATAGCCACAGATTCAGAAATCCAAGTGATGCGAGAAGGAGGCAAAATCCTCCAAGCCGCTCATGAGGCGGTACGAGTAGCGGCGGAGCCAGGGATATCCCTGATAGAATTAGATACGATTGCCGAAAAAGTGATCCGAGACGCTGGGGCCGAGCCGGGATTCAAAGGATTTCATGGTTTCCCGGCGACCCTCTGTACGATGATCAATTCTGAGGTCGTGCACGGAATCCCGGATCGACGAACGCTCAAGGAGGGAGATTTGCTCTCTGTGGACTGCGGAGTCATCTGGAAGGGGTTGAATACCGATGCGGCGTTTTCTGTCGTTGTAGGAGGAAATATGAAGTCTCCAGGGCGGTCTAAATTCTCAGAGTGTGTCCGTCGGGCTTTGTTAGCTGGATGTGAGCAAGCAAAGGCTGGAAATCATATTGGCGACATCGGGCACGCCATTGAAGTGGTAGTGAAAGCAGGGGGCTATGCCGTCTGTCGAGAATATACCGGGCATGGCGTAGGACGAGAATTGCACGAAGAACCTTCGATTTTTAATTATGGAAAACCCGGCACCGGGCCAAAACTAGAAGCGGGGCAAACCATTGCCATCGAACCAATTATCGCCATGGGCAACCCAAAGACTAAGGTGCTCAAAGATGGTTGGACGGTAGTTACCCTGGACGGAAAAGATGCTTGTCAGTGGGAGCATTGTGGGGTGGTGACGGAGGATGGATTTGAGATTTTTGCATAAAAAATTAAATATTTGATGTGTTTCGCTTTCTGGAAGATTGATAAAAACAAAGTTAAATCTTCAGCGAGTGCGATTTTTTGGGGGCGAGTTTCTCCCGACTGGTCGGGAGAAACTCGCCCCAACAAAAAATCGCTAAAGATTTTACTTGAAAAGAGAGCGTTGTTTGAAAATTGAAAATTTGAAATTGAAAATTGATTTTCATGTTTTATACTCTTGTTAGACATCATGAAAATTTCCCCGTCTATTCTCGATGCGAATTTCCAGAGCCTTCAATCAGAGATTAATTCAATCGCTTCGGCGGATCGGATCCATTTGGATGTGATGGATGGGCAGTATGTACCGGCCATTACTTTTGGTGGGAAAATTTTGGAATCAGTAAATTTTCCGGTGGAAATGGAGGCACACCTCATGGTGGATGATCCAGAGAAGCAATTTGATCGATTTATTGACCTGGGGGTGAAGGGGATCACCTTTCATATTGAAAACACAGGGAAAGATGCTGCAAAATATTTGCAAAAACTTAAAGAACTCGGCATCAGAGCTGGAATTTGTGTGGATGGGTATACAGCTGCAGAAATTTTATCAGATGAGGTATTGGAACTAGCAGACCAAATTCTCTTCATGTCCGTAAAGGCGGGGAAGGGTGGCCAAAGCTTCATGCCAGAGGTCTTGGAAAAAATACAAATGGTTCGCAAAAAAGGATTTGCAGGAGAAATTGAGGTCGATGGAGGTGTAAATCTCAACAATGTGAAAGATCTAAAGGCAGCCGGAGCTGATATTGTGGTCGTGGGAAGCTTCCTTATGAAAAAACCAGCCATAGAACGAGACGAAATCATAAAAAACTTTCAAGCAATTTGATTTAAGATCAAAATTTAACCTAAAAAAGAGATGATAGGATAGATTAAATTTTGAGAGGATCAGCCCACGTTTGTTTCAAAAATTAGTTATACAAGCTTTTCACTGCTCCCGAGTCCGAGTAATCGGGAGAATTTGCAGGGCAGGTCGGCCGATAAGGGAGATGACGAAGTAGGTGAAATTTTGTGTAACAAAATGAAATCAACGTAGTCATCGACAAAGAAGGCCCTAAGGGGAGAGTTCATGTCTGGATCTCGTTTTTTATTTTTGTCTTTGATGGAAATTGGCGCTTCAATGATAGTCGCATCCACGCAGGTCCCATTTTTAATTATTAGTTGCTTTTCCTTCAAAATTTTTCTTACAATCTCAAACATTATTTGTAGATTGTACTTTCGTCCAAACTCATTTCACAAATATCCAGACTCATGAATTGAATCGTTGAAATTATATGCCATTTCCTCCAAAAACTGGTTGATTCTCTTACGTGCAGGTTGTTTGTTGCTGTCTCCAAGTAAACTATTTTATTTCATGTTCCCACACCGCTCCCTTTTTGTTTTTTTATCAAGGCTTCCTTTATTTATAGTGGGGCAGCTTTAAAATTGTATAAAACTCCTCTAGATATTTTGAGGTACTAAAAAGAATGATATTCGTCGTAAGGGCACTTTTCCCGGTGACTCCCTCTGGTCGTCACCGTGAAGTGCCCAAAAAAACCACCGTAGTTTTTGTGCTACTTCGAAAAAAAGATTATGCAAATTTATATTTTGTTGGTTACATTGTCGGGCATTGAGCGACCAAGAAGGCAAACAGGTTTTTAGGGTTAGTTTTCAAAAAAAGGCTAGTTAAATATGCCTAAAAAAACAAACTCAATGTAGTGGGGGATTTTTGTGGAGGGGAAAGCGGTCAAAGACACAATAAAAGTATTTCTGGATGAAGAGAGAAGAATCTGTCCTAAAACCCAAAAGTTTTGGTGTTAGATTATCTTCGTCCATTAATCCAATCATTGAGACGTTTTAGTACCGCTTTTTTTTCTATGTTATTGAGTTTTTCCCATCGACCTCCAGTGGTTACAACCGCATCAGTGTATCCAGTATCATTGAATTCTAGATCTCCACCATCTTCATGGAATGGTTCATCAACCCCCTTCGTCTGGTTTGTATTTTTTTACCAGAACGAAATTTTTTGCTGCTTTTACTACTTCGTTTACCCGAGTTTCAAATATTTTTTTATTTACAGAAGCGAGGATACTTCTTCTTTGAGCTCCTTTTAGTTTGCGCCAGGATTTTTCTGGCCTTTTCCCGAGATTTGCTTTTTTATTTCCTAGATAAATCGGTACTGTTAGTTTTACATACTGGTTTTTTCTTACCCGATCTACACCATTTACTTTGTAATGAGAAAGCGCCTTTTGAAGAATGATAGCTTCTAGTTGTTGTGTACTTACTTCACTTTCTGCCGGAGATCCCGCTTGTAGGCCACCACTATTGCTCCAGGCATTGAGTTGTTTCAAGGCTTCCTCTTCTTCCAGATCGCTCAGTCTATCCCATTCTCCTCCGGTATCTACGATCGTGTCAGTTATTCCCGTATCATCAAACTCTAATTCATCATCTTCTTCATGGAATGGTTTATCATCCCCTTCGTCTGGAGCTAGTCTTTTTGTTTGAACAAAATTCTTTGCCACTTTTACGATTTCATCAACCCGCGCTTTTAGGACTTTGTTGTTTACCGAAGCTATCATTTTTCTTTGTTCGCTTGGTTTTAACCTTCCCCAAGACCTTCGATCTTCTTTAGTGAAATTTATTGCTTTTTTGCCTAGGTAGGGCGGAGAGGTGTTTTTAAGATATTCTTTATCATCTACATCGTCAGCTCCATTTACTTTGTAATAATTCAAGGCCTTCTCAAAAATAATTGCCTCCAATTGGTTACTTGCGCTCGGAGGAGCTTCTTCCCCTGGTTTTGTTTTATCAACACAAGTTGTTTCTTCATCCCCTTCAACTGGTTTTTGTGCGCCAATGATACACCCATTTGTGTCGACACATTTTTCCTTGAAGCAGTCTCCCTGCGGATCTAGAGTAGCACAGTCTTCTTTTGTTTCGCAGCTAATTGATCCGTCATCATTTGGAGTTTTGATACAACAGTTACCTCCCGGACAATCACTAGCGCCTGTGTAGTATTCTGTCTCTCCTGTTTCACATTTGGACTTACAAATTCCTTTAATTCCTTCAACAGAAGGATCTTCCTCTGCTTCACACACAATTCCTTCGTCCTTTTCTGGTTCAGACTTGTTGCCTTCCCCTTCCCCCGCGACACACCCTTTTCCTTTATAAAAATGCTCCAGGGCTTTTTTGGTGCACTGACCATACATTCCATCGGCCCGAGAACAATTGGCCGGGAGAGGGGGATCTTTTTTTGTTCCGGTGAGAGGTTCACGGTAATGATCTCCGGCGATGAGCTTTTCTTGGATCGATTTGACGGTACATTTTCCGCTGACAACGAGATCGGTGCAATACCCTTGCAATTGTTCTAGGGCTTTACATTTGCCAGTGGATTTTTGGGTTCCGCGGATATCTCCGGTGTAGCAGGATTCTGGAGGGGTTTTAAGAACCTGTTCATGATCTTTTTTGATCAATT
>CAYFMH010000014.1:0-28366 GCA_964344165.1 uncultured Candidatus Peribacteria bacterium
GCAAGCCAGGATGACCAAGAGGTAAAAAGGCCTATTTTCTGTCTTTCCACCACCAATTTAACTTCTCCGGATCAGGAATAAACCGCACAGCGACAGACGTAGAGGACGCATCGATCCATGAGCTGATTGTCTTTTGCTTCCATCAAAAATACGAGAAATACCTTCCATTTTTTTTGCAGAAGGTTTGGCGATGTCTGTAAGGTCATAAGCAATCACTGTGTTTTCTTGTATTGTTTTTTCTGCTTTTTTGAGGGCGTATTCTTTTACTTCTTCGTGAATGGGGGCATTCTCAATGTGATAACCATATTTATCTCCCTGCCATTTTGCGGTGAGATCTTCGTCCTGTGCCAAATGACGAAGTAATACGGTTCCGTTGATAAAAAATCCTCGTACTAATCCTTTGATGGCCTTCTTTTGTGGCCCAGAAAATCCAGAAATGACACAATTTAGGTTGTTTTTTACGAAGTCAGCAATATACTTTTCCATGAAAAACGGGGTAAAAAAATACTTTTTTTCGTAAAATTATTTTACCCGTTTTTCCCTTTTGTACAAAGCTTTAATCTCATTTTGCGTACTCAGAATTCCCGCCTTTTTTACTTAAAAGATTTGACAAAAAATATTTTTTAATTATATTGAATTTGTTTTTATTTCTTAAATTTTTTAAAAAATGGAAAATTCTAATGTAGAAAAATTTCCAATAACAGATCCAATAGTTGTTGATTATTGTCCCTATGGGGACACCCCAATCCAGAAGATGACAACAATTCGATTGCTTAGTTATCGTCAAAAATTAGAAGGTTTTAAACAGAAAAAACGATGTCAAGGACTAGGAAAAGATCGACAATACGTAAAACAATACCTTCGAGAGATTAAGGAAGTTTTGCAATCTCGAGCTGATCATTTTGGGCTTTCTTTGCCAAGATTTATTAGCTTAGCTTTAAAACAGCAAAGAGAAGGAGAAAGGAAGACAAAAATTGCAGAAGTTATTAGTTTGACCAGAGCTAGAGTAGGTAGGGTTTTATTGGGCGATGCGAAACCAGTAAAAGATTTTTTACATGTTCCTCACACTGGAGACATGACTCAGATGTTGGATCATCTTGGTATAGATCTTGATGCTGTTGCTCAAGTGAGATATGAAGAGGACCGAGCAGAGAGGAAACGTTGGGGGATAGCAGTATAGTTTTTATTTAAAGCAGGAGCAGATTTGTGATCGGGTATGAAACTCATCCGCCTCGTTTTGATTAGCATATTTTTTTGACTGAGCCTCGGACACCTTCTCTTATATATCTTGTTTTTTACTTTGTGAAGAGAAGGTTTTGATGGGTATTTTGACATTTTAATTTCTGCTAATAAAATTTCGCAAATTTCAACGTTTGTGCTATAATTTACGCAGCTTAAAAATGGTCGAAAAATCTAAGGAAGCGAAATCAGAAAGAGCCTTTGAAAAAATAATTGAGGCGGAGACTCATGGTGAATTGGGTCAGTTTGAGTCTGCGTTGGGGGGTATCGATGTTTCGGAAAAGATCAAAAGTAGAGTCGGGGAAGATGCACAACCTGCCGTGGGGGGGCAGCAGGATGATCAACCACAAAAACAAGTCAGTGGATTTGGGAGTTTTTCTCGTCGAGTGGGGTTGCTCCTGGGAGGTGGGCCAAAAGATCAAAAAATCAAAATTCCAGCCAAAAAAGTGCAACAAAAAAAGGTCGTCAAAGCGCTCGAATCAGAAGTAAAAAAGCTGGTAAAAGAAACTCAAAAAATGCAAAACTCTCGGCACTATTCTCCAGAAAAAATGGAACAATCGATCCTCAGAATTCGTCATCTACAAAAAATGATCTCAGAGGTGATGACTTTGGCTACAAAAACGCTTGAACAATGGTATCGGAAGCTGGTAGTACGTAAGGGGTAATTTAAAAGTTGTAGGTTGTAAGTGGTAGGTGGGAGGGATTTTTATTCCCTACAACTTCCCACCTTTTACCTACAACCTTTGTCTTTTTTTTGACTTTCTGTTTGATTGAACTTAGGGTGGGGGCTGTACTTTTTAATTAAAAAAAAAATGAAATTCACAAAGATTCTGATCAGCGTAACGATTGTTTCTTCGGTGCTTTTTGTCTCGATGGCAGATGCAGCAAGGACTTTTCGTTTTCGAGGGAGTAGTGCGACCAATTTCGAAGCCTACAAAAAACGATTGGCAGAAAGACGAAGCCAAGCTCGAGCGGGAGAACGACGAAGTATCTCTCGGTCCAGACATATCACTCGAAAATCAAGTCGGCCTACTTCTCGTTATTCTCTTCGAAGGTCTTCTGTGCGAGGACGACAATACAGCTCCATCACCGGAGGAAAAAGACCAGAACTTGCTAGAACTAGAGAAAGAGTGGCCTTAAAAAGTGTTTCAGCTAACTCACTTCCTTTTTATATTTCTGTGCCTGAGGGTTTTGAAAAAATATCAGACAGCTTGGATTGGAGCACTGGAAAAATGGTGCTTGAAAAAGGGAGTTCAAAAATTGAGATAACCGCTAGTGCCGATCGATGTCACGGAGGAAGTACGTCACAGAGACTTTGTTTATCCGGAAAAGCTCAAGAATTTGGAGAAGAACTCCAGGCAGAGTTTCCTTCATTTGAAGTAGACAAGAGTAAAACTGTTTTCCTCCGGACTTCTGTAGTGAACCCAAACAAAAAAAGTGCAGCCAAGTATTTGACCCTTGAAGGACATTATGAAAAAGCTGGTCTTTTGACTTTTCTTGACCCAGAAAATCAATTTATTTGGACCATGAAAATGACCTCACCAAATGAAAAGAATTCACTACTCAATGACAATATGACCGTGCAAAAAATGTTTTATTCGTTATTTAAAAAGCCAAAATCAACTACTACTTCACGAGACAGAAGATCAAGAGTTCAAATAAATCCTACGCCAAGAAAAACTTCCTACGTTAAAAGAAGAAAAACCTCTCGATTGGGACAAGTGAGAACTCAATTAGTGAGAGCGGAAAATATTCCTTTTCAATTCCGAGTACCGCGAGATTTCAACAAAGTTTCTGATACACTGAACTATGAATCTGGAGAGATACTTCTGCGGTCAGATGATAGTGCGATCACGATCATGGCGACAGATGAGCAATGTCAGGATCAGACCTACAGTTTGGTTTTGCGATGTGTGAAGGAATTCTCTGATAGTTTTACCAATGAAATAACCGGAGGCGTTTCTGGGCCAAAAATCATGCTAGATGAAACGAATCTTTCTCAGATGACCTTTAAACAAAAGGTAAATAAAGATGTCGGGCAGTATGTGTTGACTCGATCTTCCAGCCGAGAGCGAAAAGCCCTTTTTACTTTCCGAGAACCAGTAAATGGGTACATCTGGAAAATAAAGATTGAATCACCGGAAAAAAGAGGAGCTTTTCTCAACGATGTGAGAAATGCACGGAAGTTGATTACCTCGCTTCTGTTTCGGGAAGAATAGAAAAACAGAAACGCAGATTTTTGGGATTGCGCTGATTTCACAGATTAAATTATTGTTTTAAAGATAAAAAGCTCTGAATTATTCGGGGCTTTTTATAAAAAAGTTTTGCAAAAAGCTTGGAAATAGTATAAACTATTTTTGTAATTAAAGTTTAAACTTTTTCTGAAAATGCAAAAATTTGTTTCTACCAAAGAGCTCTACGCGAACTTCAAAAAAGTGAGTGAAGAAGTACAAAAAGGGACGACTTTTATCGTGCTCAAATATTCTCAACCGGCCTATAAAATTACACCATTGGAAGATGGCGAAAAAGATGAATCTAAAAAGTATAAATTAGGAGATTTATCTCAATTTGTATTTAAGAGCAAAAATAAAGAAAAAGATTTAGCTACGAATTTCAAAAACTATATTTATTAAAATGATCTTGGTAGATAGCTCGGTGATTATTGCGGCCTTTCGCGAGGGAGAGACTCATCATTCAGAAGCTTTGGAGATTTTGAACTTAGCTGGGGATATTTTGATTTTGGATTATGTTTTGATGGAGGTAGGAACGGTTTTGAAGCTTCGAGAAGGTCATGACGTAGCGGCTCGGTGTTTAGATTTTTCAACTAATAATGAGAATATTTTTATCCGATCTTTGGAGTCTCATGAACTGCAAGAAACCATTACTTTTTTTCAAACACATCCAAATAAACTTTCTTTTGTAGATACGGCTCTTTTGGTTTTTAAGCGTATGCATCAGTATCCTTTGGCGACTTTTGATAAAGATTTGATGAAAAGTTTGGGTAAGAAAACCTTTTAAATTTATCGTTCTATTGCGATAGCTCTTCCGACTTCTTGCGAGACGGTATCTCTTGTTTGATAGATTGATTGAGGCTTGTCCCAATCTTCTTGTAAGATCTTGATTCTAGATTTTAATCCTTCTGCAAACGTAGCAGTATCTACTAATTCTTCAAAAAGAGGGGCATAAACCGGATCATCCTTTAAAATTTCGATTGGATTTTTTTCTGGAACAAGAGTTCGGACCACAACTTTTAGACCAAGATGATCATTATCAATTAAAACTTCTTCTGTTCCTATGCTTGAACCTATTTCTACAAAAATAGAAGTTGGGTTTTCTATATCTCCAGTAATAGTTGTTTTTACATTATTTGAATCTTGTCCTAAGCCTTCTTGCCATTTGGCTATGTAGAAATCTTTGTAGATTATTTGTTGAGAGGAAGTATTTTCTCCTTCAAATTCTAATTCTCTGAGCCAACGTACAGGTCTAATATGTTCTCCCATTTGAAATATTCCATCATCCAATCGTGTACATTTCACTTGTTTAGGGTGCTTATTCCCATATTCATCTAACTCGTAAGTACGGCTAATTTCTCCGTGAGGAAGATCGATGTCGTCATTGGATCGGAGGAGGCTCTGATCCATTATGGATTCTCTTTCTCGTACTTCAATTCGTCCTTCTTCAATGCGATCTAGCTGCGAAAATAAAATCTCTCTTGTTCGTTCATCTGTTTTCGAACGATGTTTAACAGTAGAAATTTTTACTTCTTGCCCTCTTGTTCCTTCCGCATAATAACTGCTTCTACGATCTTCATATGCGACAATAAAATAGGTCCCAGGGAAATTTGCTATTAATGGATTAAATTCTTCTGATAACGGGATTGTTATAGGATCATGATTTGTTTCATACCACCCGTCAGAATTTATGCCCTTTTCTCTTGCAAGATCAAACAGTTTTTGAATTAAAGGGAAAGAAGGATGTACTAATTCTCTTGATTCAGATTCTGTCAAAGATAGTGCAGTATTTTTCATAGGGTAATTTAAGTCTTAATAATATATAGTATAACTAAAAAACAAAAAAAAGTCAAGTCTGAATTTTCATTTTTGTGTTTTTCACCATTAAAACAACGTCTCCGCCTTCTTCTCAATTCCACATTCTTCCAGGATTTTACCCTCTTCCCAGACTTCTATCCCGAGTTCTTGCGCTTTCTTTAGCTTCGATCCAGGAGATGCCCCCACACAGAGGATGTCTACATTGGTCGAGATCGAGGAGAGGACTTTTCCGCCTTTGTCCGTGAGGATTTTTTTGAGTTCGTCTCGGGAAAAATTATCGAAGCTCCCGGTAATGAGGAACTTTTTATCAGCAAAAATCTGATTTTCCGTATTTTGTTCTGCCCAGAGGAGTTCGATCCCGACTACCTCAAATTCAGAAAAAATCGATTTTCCTCTTTTGGAATTGATAAATTGAAAGAAATGTTCGGCGACTTTTTCTCCCACGCCATCGATGTCGATGAGTTCTTCGAGGTTTATTTTTTCAATATTCCCCAGGAGTGCTTTCATCGAAAAGTTTCCAAATTTTTCCCGGAAATGATCGGCAAACATTTTGGCGTTTTCCGTCCCGATGAGGCGGATTCCAAGCCCGGTGAAGATTTCTGTGAGTGTGAGAAGCTTTTTTTCTTTTAAGGCGCCGAGCAGGTTAAAGATCTTTTTTTGTTTAAATCCGGGAAGCGTCGCGAGATCAAACTCATTCAGTTTCCAGAAGTCAGCCGGCGTATGGATTAATTCAAGCTCGAGCAGAGCATCGACAGTTTTGGTTCCCAGGCCATCAATTTTTAGCTGTTTAGCGAAATAGTACAAACTTTCGCGATGTTTGGCCGGACAATCGTGGTTTTCACAGCGAGCGACAATTTCTTCGCGATTCAGTTTGGCCCCACACTCTGGGCAATCATCCGGAAAAACAATTTCTTTTACGTTTTTATCTCGTAATTTCAAAATCGGCTCCAGCACTTCTGGGATAATTTCTCCCGCTTTCCTCACAATTACTGTGTCACCGATCATTACATTCTTCCGCTCGATCTCTCCGGCATTGTGGAGGGTGGCTCGGGAGACGGTCGATCCCGATATTTCTACCGGTTCCAGGATGGCTACGGGAGTGATGGCCCCCGTTCTTCCCACCTGGAAATGCACATCGAGCAGTTTGGTGTATTTTTCTTCGGCCGGAAATTTGTACGCAATCGCATATTTTGCCGCTTTTGCGGTGTAGCCCATCCTTTTTCTCAGTTCAAAATCATGCACCTTCACCACAATTCCATCGATTTCGTAGAAGAGTTTGTCTCGATGAGATTTATCGGACCAGTATTCGCAAAATTTAATCACCTGATCGATGTTTTTACAGATTTTAAAATCTTTTTCGTGCGGAAGGCCGAGGTGGTCAAAAAAGGTAAAAAGGGATTTTTGATTTTTTATATCCCCTCTGCCTCCGGCATCTCCCCTTAAATTAAGGGGAGAATTTTTTTGTCCTAGTTCGTAGAGAAATAGTCGTAAATTTCGTGCAGCCGAAATTGAAGGATCCAACTGACGGACGGATCCAGCACAGAGATTCCGAGGATTGGCAAAGTTTTCTTCAGGGAACTTTTTTTGCAGCGCTTCAAAATCATTTTTGGCAATAAAACATTCTCCAGCCACTTCGAGATCAATTTTTTCCGGAAGTTCCAGAGGTAGATTTTCACACGTTCGGATCGAATGAGTGACATCTTCCCCGATTTTTCCATCCCCCCGGGTGAGCGCTTTAACCAATTTTCCACCCTCGTACCAGCAGGTGATGTTGATCCCATCGATTTTTAACTCACAGGAATATTCTACTTCTTCGATCTTAAAAAATCGTTTCACTCGCTCATCAAACTCTTGCAGTTCTTCGGCCGAAAAAGCATCAGAAAGTGAATATTTGGGGGTGCGATGGGTGACTTTTGGCAATTTGCCTTCAAGCGGCACTCCGACGCGCTGAGTAGGGGAGTCAGGAGTGATAAGTTCTGGAAACTGAGTTTCGAGCTCGATGAGCTCCTTTTTGAGCTGATCCCGGACGGATTCTGGCATAATTTCACGATTTTCGTTGAAATACGCCTGGTTGGCTTCCCAAATTTGTGTTCGGAGCTGCTGGATTCTTTTTTGAGCTTCTGACTCGTTCATCAGAAGTATTATAAAAATTATTTGAGAGGGGGCAATTGGAGATTAAGGATGGCGGCTTCTATTTCTGGTACGTGACGGGCGTATTCTAGGGCATCATTTATGTGATATTCATAGCCATCTTGGTCACCCCCATCATAAAACATTTGAGCTTTTAGGAGCAAAAGAGCAATCTGTTGTTTGGCTCTTTCTACAGAAGGTTTAGGAATGCCTGAGTCATAATCGATGCTTTGCATCGCATTGTCTTCGTAAGTTCTATAAGCGCCCACATCTAATTTTCCATTTTTTATAGATTCAACAATTCTATTTCTCAAAGCTTCTATTTCTATTCCTGGGGTTTCTTCCAGGCCAAGAGCCGCCGCTAATTCGGTTAAATTAGTTACTTCGTTGATTTCAATCTTAGTTGGCCCTGTTTCCATAGGTTTATTTTACATCAAAACTGCAAAAGAATCAAAACTTTGGGCATACCACCGTACATTTATTTTCGAGACATCGGGTGGTGTACGGACAATTTGACTGGATCATGTAATTGGCCGGGGTTTCACACTCGAAATGTCTTTCACATTTTTGATCGAGTACCTCAGTGATTTCAAATTTTTCCTTGATCCTTTTTTCTCGTTCCGCCCTCCGTTTTTCAAAATCTTCTCCTCGAGGAGGCCATCCTTCTGCCCCTTTTCTTGGCCCCCCTCGCCCGGGCCTTCTTTTTCGATCCCAGACTCCAATTCTTTTGGCTTTAAATTTATCGTCAGCAATTTTTTCACCTCGGACCCGGATTTTTTCTTCTGGGGATAGTTCTACTCGCGGACCGACGCGACTTTCTTCATAATCCACTTCCCACCTTTTTTTCTGCAGGTCATTGAGGAGGAGGATCTTGTCTGCTTGTACTTCTACAATAGTTCCCGCAAGAAATCCTTCATCGGGTTTGGTCCAGAGTCCTTCTCGTCTGGCTTGAGCATGCTGATAAAATTTCATGTGCTGGGCGGCTCTTCGGTCCAATCTCTCTCCCACATTGGATTGTTCGAGCAGAGCTCCACTTGCTATTTGTACCAAAAGGATGCTTGCAAAGGCCAAAACAACCGGAATTTTATAACCTTTTTTGGTCCTCTGGAGCGTAAATCCGGCAAAGATGCAAAAGACAGCCATCAGAAAAATCCAGAGAAAGGGGATTCCGATCCAGAGTACTTTCATAAAAACTCTTGGTCCTTCGAGCAAAAACTCCAAAAAGGCAAAATTATTGAAAAAGTGGAAGATGATGGCGCAGGCCAGGATGCCAAAAAGGGTAAAAAGTCCAACCAGTCCGGCCAGTAGAGTATTTCTGATAAAAAAATACCACTTGGGCAACGGTTCAATGTTGTCCTTTTTGATCTTTTTGAGAACCGAGGATGAGAGGGGGTTTTTCATGTTATTCAATTATCAATTAACAATTATCAATTTTCAATGAAGGAATTTTTTAAAACTTAATTTTTAACTTTTCCGTTTCTTCGCGGAAATTTTGTTTTGCTCGATTGAGAAGGGTGGCCACGGTACCCATGGGTTTGCGAAGGATGTCGGATATTTCTTCGTAGCTTTTATCTTCGAGGAAGTAGAGGATGAGCACTTCTCGGTAGTTTTCCGACATGTTTTCCAACACTTTTCGGACCAGATGGGCGTTTAGTTTTTGATCGATTTCTTTTGTAAGATCCACTTTGTCCGGCAGAATTTCAAAAAGAGTTTCATCCAGTTCCATTTTTTTATCTTCTCCTCGAGCAGCACTTTTTCGATAAGCAGAAATCGTTTCGTTGTGTGCGATTCGGTAGATCCAGCTGGAGAACTTCATATCTGGTGAAAAATCGTTCATGTTTTTCCAGACTTTGAGAAAAACTTCCTGCAGAATTTCCTCGGCTTCTTCCAGAGAAAATGCAGAGATCCGGAGGATGTAATTTTTTAGTTTCGGCTCGTACCGGTCCACGAGTTCTCCAAAAAAGTCCAAATCCTCGAGAGATTTTTTTATGAGTTCTTCGTCAGAAAAAGAAGTGTGTTTGGCCATCTAGGGAGAAATTTAATTATTAATCTTCAATTATCAATCTGCAATCATGGAAAATTTTATTATTTCGTTTGTGATTGAAGATCCCTAATTCCAGATTGAAGATTGATTTGCTCTTTGTTCATTGTTAAGAATCGTTCCCAGTCTCTCCCCATGACTGAGAATTTTCTTTTGGTTACTCGAAAAGAGGCTTCTTTTGAGCTTCCAAAAGGCTGACTCCCTCCCCCGAGGACAAATTTTTGGTAGGTGATAAATTCTTTCGTTTTCATTTTTTTGTGGTTGTCATCTTTTTATACGCGGGGGATGTTTTTTTCTTTCAAAAATTAACAAAAAAACCTCCATTCGGAGGCTTTTTTGTTTTCAAAAGTGAAAAAAGTACTGTAGCGGGGGATGGGGATTAGTCTTGTGATTGGAAATGTCTTTTTCCAAATCCTCTTCGTCCACCTCTTTTTCGTTTGTGGTCTTTTCGTTTTTGGATTTTTTCGACTAATTCTTCATCATCAGCAGTGACGGTGATTTTGATCCCATTTTCGAGGTTTACTTTTGTTCGCGTGATGACTTCATTTCGAGGGGATCGTCCTTTTCGAGACTGAAGTTTGGCGACTATTTCTGGATCATCAGAGGTCACGACGATCTCGATCCCATTGTCGATATTATTTACCACTCGTTCGACTTTGTCTCGGAGACGTTCTCCTTTTCCTCGATGTTTCATTTTAAGTCCCAACTCTTCATGCAGCGCTTTTGCGGTTTCATGGTCTCGGTTTTTTCGGGCATTGTGCAATTCGATAAGCTTTTCGAATTTTTCTTGGTTGTCTACGACTTCGAGAATTCTTTTTCGACCTGGACGTTCTCCGATGAGTTCTTTCCAGGCAGAGAAGTCTTTGTTGGCAAAAATTTCTTGCATTTGAGCGCGGACTTCTGAGTTATGGTTCGGCCCGTGTCCGCCGCCGTAGGCAAATGAGGTTCCAGCAAAAGTAGTGGCAGCGATGATAGCTGGAGCGATGAGTAATTTTGAAGTGTACATTTTTAAAGGGGGGTTAAATGATAGTTGTTAGTTCTTAGTTTTTAGTTTTTAGAACTTAGAACGGTCGGAATTTTTGAAGCTTCACCCTATCATACGTCGGGGAGAAAATTTTTCTTTCAAAAAAACTTTTTATTCCAGATAAAAAATCCCTCAAGCTCTTTTTATTAGACTTAAGTTTCTTTGACCTTCTCCGAGTTTTCAGCGGACGTGCAGGATACCAACAGAAAAGAAAAAAAGGGGATGGGAGAGGCTAACGTGTGGGCGTTAGACCGTCAATCCCATCCCCCGGAGGCAGCGCCCCTTCGTTGGGCAGCCAGGCCTCAAGCCTCACAGGTTGAGGGGGAGGAGGACCAAAAACCTCACCCGCGAAGCAATGATCATAAAATATTTATTTTTCATTCTTTGTCAAGTCTTTTGCTTTTATTTTTTTCTTCAATAGAATCTAAGGGTTTTAAGAGTCAAAAACAAAAATGAAGGCCTATCTCATTTCTTCTGTCCGAAAAATCACCGAAGTGGATGTCGAGAAACAAGCCATTGTGAAAGACTTTAAGGTACACCTGCGAGATCTGCGGCCGATCCTCACACAGAAGCAAGTGGCTACGATCCTCCGGCGTAAAGACACCATCATTGTAAATATCCAGGATGTGAAGTTGGTAATTGGCAAGAAAAAAGCACTGCTTTTGGTTTCTGAAAAAAAGCCCGTCACGGAGTTTTTGGAGCTGATCCAGGCTTTTGCAGAAGCGAGTTTCAAAAAACTGCCTTTTGAGTTTTTTATGATTGATCGGGCGTTTGTCTTTGCACTCCAAAAGATAAACAAAGACTTCGAAAAGCTCTCAAAAGCGATCCATCGGACCCTCCCCCTGCTGTCTGATCATCCGACGGATGAAAACCTCGAAAAACTGCTCGAAATAAAAAGACAGCTCACCAGAAATGAAACCGCAATTAAGGATATTGATGATCTGCTTGAGAAATTTCTCGAGAGTGAAAATCTGGCAGAGCTTTCTTTTGCCGCCCGTCCGAGTAGCAAGGATTTGGATGAAATAGAATCCATCATCGAAAATCTGTACGAACAAATTGAGCGAATCAAGGATGAAACAGAAGATCTCGATGAATACACGCATCACACAGAAGAAATACTCACGCTCAAAATCGACAGCAAACGGAATCGGATTATCCGTTTCAATCTTTTAGCCACCTACATTGGGACGATTTTTGCTTTTATGGCAATGATCACGGGAGTGTTTGGGATGAACCTGCTGAGCGGTTATGAGGCCGATCCGGATGCTTTTATGATGGTGATCTTGGTTTTACTCTTTATTTTTATTTTCTTTGGGATTGGGATCTGGATCTACCTGACGAGAAAGAAGATTTTGTAACTAGTCTTTTTTGATCCAAAAGTTGCCTTCTTTACCTGAAAAATCACTCACAAAATCAGTGATCTCGAGTCCTCGGCAGGGGGAGTCATCGTTTGATTGGGAACCATCTACAAAAAAATGAAGGGTTCCATTTTTTCTACGATTTACAGAGATGTGCCATCTTTGGGTTCTGGTAGGGGAGGTGAACTCTACTTCGATCTCCTACAAGGAGAGTTTCACATCGGTGCATGAAATCCAAAGAGCTCAGTCATTTTTAGGGGAAATTAATTTCTATTTTGTTTCTCTTTGGATCTTGCGATGCATGTACCTATGTCTTTTTGGCGCAAGAGTCTTCCATTTTCAGTTATTTCTATAACTTCATTCATGCCAGGTCTAAGTAGCTTTTAAAATATGTTTTGTCAAAATAATAAATTCAGTTTTTATATTATAATTGGAATTTACGGAATTATTTTCGGAAAATGAATTTGTATTTTTAGGTCTGGATATTTCTTTTGGAAACTTGTAAGCACTGGATTGATCAATTTGTATGTAAGTTTTCCTCTTATTAAATTTGTCCATTTATCAGTGCTTTTGGGATCATCTGATTTGAGTGTGATGCTTTTTGATTTTTCAGTTATTTCCAGATGAAAATCTTCTAGAGTTAGGCTGCCTTCTTCATTAGAAAGGCCTTTTTTACCCATTGTTTTATGACGTCCTCTACGGAGTTGACGTAGGATGGGAAGTACTACTTTCTTATTAAAATCTGAAATAAAATTATTAATCGCTTCCATTTCTTTTTTTTTTAGCAACGGCGGGAGGTTAATATTGACTGGAGTCCCATGATTAAATTCTTCAAAGGATTTTAAAAAACTATAGATTTCCTCTTCTCGAAAGTGTAAAGCAATTACATTCCATTTGTGATTTCCTGATTTATTGAGTATCGCAGTGATTTCTCCATTTTCATCTTTTGTAAAAATAAAGTCCTCTGGGACAAAATTAAAATTATCTGAGAGGAGTGGGTTTATTCGGATTTTTTGATTTATTGATTGTAAAAAAACTCTTAAAAATTCTCGCTGACTTATTGGATCGAGTAGGTCAAAAGTAGATTCTTCTACTTTTTGGGAAATAGGAAGTGGTTTTGTTTTAGAGATGATTTCTTTTCTTTTTTTTGCACTAACATCTGTAAATCTCCCCGCAGTAGCACTCCAATTAGCTTTGAGTTTTTTTGTGGGAGCATTTTTGGGAAGCGAACCGTCAGGTTTTTGGGGGAGAGTAGTGGTGTTTTGGACATGATTTCTAGTGGTTTCTTTGGCAGCATTTATGGGTTGGCTTTTTTTCTCATCCACTTTTTCTAGGACCCTATACTGTCCTTTTTTGTCTTCAAATTTTTTTTGGAATTCTTCTATCGAATGAAATGCTTGAGGAGGAAATCCTTCCTTACTTACAAAAAAGTAAAGGAGATTAGGATTTATTCGAGTGATTTCAATGGTAATTAGTAAAAAACTTTCTGCTTGGAAAAAATCAATATTCAGTTTTTCTCCTGTTTTGAGTGTGTTACATTCGTCTAAAATCCTAGAAAAAGGAACAGCAGATTTATTAATTCCCAAATTTACTGAGCTATCTGGTTCTATCTGGTTTGAGTCGAGTGGTGTTGTGCAGTTGCTTTCAGAAATGTTCATTTTGACAAATTAAATTTTAGGGTCTTATCTGGTGTTTTTAGTGTGTGCAGGGTTATAACGAAATCTTTTTTTAGGACAAGAAAATGAAGTGTTTTAATTATCTGTCTTCCGATGGAAGTGCTCGTTTTATAGCTCTTCCTGCTTCTCTGGCTGAGAGTGTTTTTTTTCCTTCTTCTGGAGGAAGATAGACTGACCTTTTTGCAATTTTTTTGGGTGGTTCTGGGACAGTTGGCTTTTTTTTAGGGAAAAAATGTTTAAATCTGGCTTGATCTCTTTCTGTGAGAGGAAGATCTGAATTTGTTGGTTGTGAGGCGATTGCTTGAGTTCTCTCCAATGTTTCTTTTTCTACTCTTTGAACTTCTTGTTGTGATTTATCTGAAGTAGTCATTTTATCTTTTATTTTAAATCGTCCAAGAGCAGTGTTTGTACAAAAATCTCTCAATATTTCTACTGTGATTTCCTCTTCGTTTCGAAAAACTGCTAATCGAGGATTTGCTTTTATTTCTTCAAAACTAATTTGTCCTGTTTTTGTTTTAAACACCTTTATTGTAAAGGCATCTCCATAATCAGCTACTATAAATTCATCGGGGCCTAGTTTGTGAGCTAGATTTAAAAAATCGTCTATCTCCAATCCAGAATCTATTAATTCAATTCCGGATCGTAGCCTGAATTCATGACTCCAATCGGAGCCGGGAGATGGATAAATCATGCACGCTTCTTTTATTCTTATTTTGCAAAAGTGTCAAATAATTATATTTCAAACTTGAATTAATATTTTTTTTGTGCTAAAATAGCTTAATGTCATTTATGTATACCCCTACCGGAAAACAAGTTACCAGGATTGTTTCTATGTTTTTGTTGTTAATGACGGTAGGGCAGGTAATCATGCCAGAAGCAGAAGCGATGATGGATTTTTATAATGAAAAAAAGATTGTTCATTCTGTAGAAAATTTATTGGATATAAAAACAGAGAATGAAAAGGTGAATTTGGTCTCCAAGGTATTAAATCTTTTGCCTCCGGATCATTTTCAAACACTAAAAGATGTCACTATCACAGGAGAGGGAGGATCTCGGGGGCTGGCCAATAGTAAGCATTTGATTTTGAATTCTCTTGATATGGATACCAAAGAAGAATTTGTGGCGGTTTTTATCCATGAGCTTGGGCATGTTCTTGATCTTGGGAGAAAAGGAAAAAGTAAAGTTGCTTCTGGATTTCATGATATGGGAAAATCAATCCCCTCTGATGATCCAAGTGTGAAGTTTTATTCTATTGGTTGGAAAGATGAAGATATAAGGCTTCCTGGTACTTTACCAAAAGATTTTGTTTCTGGATATGCCATGTATAATATGTTTGAGGATTTTGCAGAAACTTATGCTTTTTATGTTCTTCATGGAGTTCGATTTCAGGATTTGTTGGAAAAAAGCCAAAAACTCGTTCAAAAATATGAATTACTCAAAAAAGATTTATTTAAAGGACAAACTTACGATTTTTATAAAGAAAACACCGTTTATTCAAACGAGGTTTTTGATGTGACTTTATTGGTTTATAATTTGGACAGGTTGATAGTCCAGTCAGAAGAAGAAAAGGCCAAAAGAAAATTAGCTGCTCGAACAAGAAGTAAAAGACGAGCAAAATATCGGTTAAAATTTCGAACACGTGTCCAAAGGATGATGCGTGGTAGGGGGAGGCGTGCTTGATAATTACACCAGAAATTCTCCTGGCACTTCTGGTTCCATCGCCACATCATCGTCAGCAGCAACAAATTTTTCCAAAAAAGGATGTGTAGGAGTTATTTTTTCCAATAAAAAATTGTTGCCATCAAGTACTCCTATTTCCCATTCTCTGAGGGTGGCTTCTGTTTGGACAAAAAGAGCCTTTTCTCCAGCCGGAAATATAGCTTCTACTGATTTTCCATTTAATTCCCTTGCAAAAGTTGTTTCAATGGTATCAGCAATAGTACAATATTCTGTTTTGGTCAGAATTGGCTTAGCTAGACTAGCTTTTAAAACATCACAGAGAGGCTGTGTATCTCCAGCTTCAAAAGAAGCCGTTATGGATTTTACGGAAATGGTAAGATTTTTTTGTCTTTCTGCTTCTGCAAGTTCATCTTTTATACGAATTTTATCTTTTTGACGATCAGCTTTTTCTGCGGCTTGGATATTTTTTATTTTTTCGCGTTGTGTTTCTCGTTTTTTTTTAATCTCTGGTAAAGACTTCGGATTATTTTTTGGGGAATCAGAAGATTTATTTTGGTTTTCTGGGGCCGATGTAAGCCTAAAAATAAACTTATATTTTTCGGTTTTTGAGAATAGTTTTAGATTTTTCATTTTTAAATCTACTCATTCTATCATATTTTTTAGTAAAAAGCAAAACCACATCCCATGCCTGGGACAAAAAAAGCTCAGAGATTTGTACTGCTCATTTTATAATTGTTCTCCCTTCCGTTCCAGTGCCTGCACTCTTTTTTTCAGATCTAGATATTCTACCGCAGACAGATTGCCTTGGTGTATTTGGCTTTCTAGCGCCGTCGTTCGTTCCCGGAGCTGAACCACATCGACTTTGATGTGGATGTGATCAATTTTTTGAGTCCTCTCTGCGTCCTGTTTTTGTAGAGAACTGACTATATCTTCCACTCGGATCATCCGCTCTTCTAACCTATTGATTTGTGTCGCAAGCATAGCTACGGTATCCTTAAGTTCTGCAACATCTTTCTTGAGTCCATTAACATCCTTTTTGATTGAGCTCATTAATATTCTTCTTGATCGGATCGAGTTCTTTTTTTAATTCTGCTCGAATAATTTGAGGAGTTTCCTCACGGATAATTTTCAGAGTTTCTGTTCGGATAATCTTTGGAGTCTCTTCTCGAATGATTTCTCGAATCAACGCCGCTAATTTTTTCTCATCCACACTTCAAATCTAGTTTTGCAATTTCAAAAAGTCAAAGATTTTATCTTCAAAAATTAAATTTGCAGGATTGATTTTTTGAGTATACTCAAGAAAAATGAAAAAGCTTCTTTTGGGACTTTTCGCTCTTGCGGTTGGCCAAGTCTTTGCGGCCAATAATCTGGTGTTCATCCCGGACTCTACCGCGGGAGAAGCCAATCAGGTTCGGATCAGCGGATTGACGGCTGATGAGATCGTGCAAGTTGACTTGATTCGTCCAGATGAGACGACGATAACTTTCAACCAGAGAGCCGATGATCTCGGAAGCTTGGATTTTTATCTGAGAGGACTACATCTGGAGAGATCTGGAGCTTACGAATTGTCGGTGCAGCGGTCTTTTTTTCCAGCGGATTCAATTATTGCCAATTTTGACGTTTTACCTGGTCCGGTCTCTGCCTATCGATCAAAAATAGAAGTAAAAAAAGCTTCCCTTCCGGCAGATGGAGAGGCAGAGTCTGAGTTTATGGTTTATCTGAAGGATGCTTTTGGGAATCCGGTTTCTAACCAATTTGTGAAGATTTTTTCTTCCAGAAACTCAGATGTAGTGGTGGCCGAAAAAATTTCTGATGAGGGAGGTATCACCCGAGGAAAATTAAAGTCCGATACGTCTGGAGTATCTGTTTTGACCGTTTTGGCGGGAGAGACGGTGGTTTTTGATCGACCGGAGGTGGTTTTTTATCTCTCTGACACCACGATGAAAAACATCGGGGCCTCAGATAACTTTGGAGATTTTCTCAAAGCTCAATTGTTTGAAGAAACTTTTGGAGATGTGGCCTATTTTTCTGTCGAAGAACTCCCACATACCGTCGAAGTCGATGAAGTCACGACAGTTCTGATTTCTGCAAAAGATGAAAATGGAGAGATTGTAAGAGATTATACGGGACGAATTCGTTTTTCTTCGAGTGATGGCAGAGCACGTATCCCGTCTGATTACCAGTTTGATTTAGATGATCAGGGGACGCACAGGTTTTCTCTAGCGGTGACTTTTGGGACGGTCGGACAGCATACTCTGGCGGTTCATGACCTCAATGATTTTCGGATTAATGGAGAGGCGGCGGTCAACGTCACAAAAGGAGGACGAGGACTTGAGATCAATAATAACGATGGGATTACGATTGAAGTGCCAGAACCAGGGCGATACAACCTTTCTCGAGTGACTATTAGTGGAAAAGCTTTTGGGACTCCTTCAATAAAAATTGTAGATGGCCCGACGCTCTTGATCGATGAGTTATCTGTAGACCAAGAGACCGGAGATTATATGTTTCAGACCCCAAATTTAGCTGAAGGAGTACATAAATTTCAAGTAATGAGCCTGGATGAAGAGCTTAAATCAGAAGAAGTTATGATTCGGATAGATCGGACACCACCCACGGTGATGGCGGTAGAAGTAATTCCGGATGGAGCATTGGAGCCATCTCAGGGAATACAATTAAAAGTCTCTTTGAGTGAGCCAATATCCGCAGCTAGGTGTTCTTTTGAAGAAACCACTGCTGAATTGATCAATGCTGGTAATTATTTCATCGGGGATACCGTCGTCCCAGAAAGATGTGGTAGATATCCGGTGAGTTGTACCATTGCAGATTTGCTTGGAAACGATTTTACCGAACCGAGAGCGGCGACACTTCAAGTATGTGCAACCCAGGTAGATACAGATGAGGATGGACTCTATGATGAAGAAGAATCAGGAGATGATGATGGAGACTGTGTGGAAAATAAGTATGAGTCCATTGTTATTGATTCTAATGGAAATGGTGTTGTTGATCAGCTGGATCCAGAAAACGATAGTGATGATGGTGGGGTGGTGAATTTTCAGGAGTGTACTGTAGATGGTACAGATCCTCTAGATCCTCTTGATGATCAGATTTCAGATGCCCCACCGACAGCCATAATGAATTTGACAGCAGAACCAGGAGAAAAAAAAGTCACTCTCTTTTGGTCGCCAGCCAAGGATGATATAGAGATCTGGAAGTACCGTATTGAATTTGGGACTGATTCAGAATTTTTGATTCAGGAAAACACCACGCCGGACAATCGAACACAGTGGTATGTGGATGGACTTGAAGAAGCCACGACGTATTATTTTAGTGTCATAGCGATTGATATAGATGGATTTGAGGGGCCGCCAAGCCGGACGGTTCAGGCGACGACTTTTGGAGCCGAAGAGCCGATTCATCCGTCCGCCGATGTGGAGCTTGATAAGACCGGAGGTGGGGGAGTGCTTTCTAGTTTTATTGTTTTGGGAGTGGCGCTTTTTGTAGGAGCGGGGATTTTGGTTTTGAGAAGAGTGTAAAAAATGCAAAATTTAGAATGCGGAATGCAGAATTAATTTTTTGAATTATTTTTGGCAGATTTGATGGAGGTTATCATGATTGAAAGAATTTCATTAGTTTCATTTTTTAGATCTTCTACTTTTTTAGGTATTACAACTTCACTTTCAATTAGCATTTCTACCCAAAAAATTGATTCATCTGCTTCTTCAACAACAATTCCTAACTTTGAAACAAATTCAGCTTTTGAGCGAGCTCGACAGGCGGCTCTATAATTTGCTGCTATGGAGGTTCCAGAACGAATAAGTTGTCTTCCAATTGTTTGAGAAACTACATCATTTGGTAGGCTTTTTACTAGCTTTATAATTCTTAGAGCAAATTTTTTCGTTCGATCTAATAAATCATTTTTCATATTCAAAAATTAAAAATTCTGCATTCATACTTCTGCATTCATAATTCAAATTTATCTTTTTTCCAGCCACTCACAGAATCCCAAAACTTCTTGTTTTTGGACTTTTTTTCGGAGTGATTCGATGTCATCTTCCGGATCGACGAGGATTTTTCTCTGGAGCACCATTTCTCCGCCATCAATCTCTTCAGATACTCGGTGGATCGTACAACCGGTGTATTTTTCTTCGTGATCGAGGACTTTTTCGTGGATTTCGTCCCCCATCATCCCAGCAAACTTGGGCAGAAGCGATGGATGCACGTTGTAGCTGATTTTTCCAAACTGGTCGCAGTAGAGCTTCGAAAAGATTCGCATCCAACCAATAAGCAGAATCATATCTGGTTGATGCGCTCGGATCACATTGATGATCTGTCGGTCGTATTCTTCTCGGTCGAGTCCGTCGACAGGAAGGACTTCGATATTTTTTATGCCGTGTTCTTTTGCTTTTTTGAGCGCTCCACAGTCTGGTTTGTTTGTCACAAAGAGAGAAAACTCTGTACTCGGAATTCGTCCCTGGGTCTGCTGTTCAAAGATACCATCCATGGTAGAACCATTGGTCGAGGCAAAAATAGCTACTTTTAATTCTGGTGGGAGAGGGGGAGTGAATCCATGAGGCAGAGAGGCTACGATTTTTTTGGCTTCTTCAGCCGGATTTCCCTCAAGATTTGGTTGTACTTCGTGATGAGCGATCGCGTGATAGATTCCTTTTCTTTGTTCCCAGAGTTGGTCGATCTCTTGAGCGAGTGGAACGTCTGGATTGAGTCGTGGGCGCGTTTTGTCTTTGAGCAGGTACCGTCTGATATCACTGAAGTTTGGGTTGAGAAAAACAAATTTTCCTCCTTTTTCGAGATTTTGGAGGTTTTTTGAATTTTCGAGTGTGCCTCCACCGGTCGCAAGTACTCCGGAGAAGTTTCGGCAGAAGTCATGGGTGACTTTTTGTTCAATTTCTCGGAACTTTTGCCAGCCGTGTTTGTCTACGTACTCATAAATTGATTCTCCGAGGAAAAATTCGATTTGTTCGTCCAAATCGGCAAAAGGTTGTCCGGTGAGCTTTGCGATTTCTCGGCCGAAGGTGGTTTTTCCACAGCCTCGAAAACCGACGAGTATGACGTTGTGCATGGGATTTAGTTCAAAGCTTAGAAGTCAAAACTCAAAACAAGAATGTTGAATAGCTTTTGACAAAAAGTTTTAATTCTTCCGTTGTATAGCAGATTTGTTCAGAAATAGCAAGTGTTTTTATGAGAAAATGGTAAAGAAGCACCAAATAACAAGCATCAACCTTCGCAAAATTAGAGGAGAAAATACAAGTTATGGTAGACAAGCCAAATTCCAAGAATTTTAATTTATATAGAATTGTAATTTTGTTTGTAATTATTCTTTTGGGTGTCGAGGGAATACCCACGTTCTTATCCTAGAATTAGACCAACCGGTCTTGTGATCAAAAACTGGAACC
The DNA here is from genome assembly GCA_964344165.1 of uncultured Candidatus Peribacteria bacterium. Lineage (GTDB taxonomy): Bacteria > Patescibacteriota > Gracilibacteria > UBA4473 > UBA4473 > CAYFMH01. The sequence continues at coordinate 20,612 of CAYFMH010000014.1, forward strand.
CCCGAAAACATTTCAAATATTCTCATTTTGGTTCTTATTTTTTTGATTGCTTTTTCTGTAATACCTACAATTTTTATTTTTTCTGCATTGTTTGTGTTTTTTGTAAAAAGATTTTTTAAAACATTTACTTCTCCATCCTGATCGGGTGAATATTTAGTTATTAAAAATCCTCTTGTTATTAATCCTTGAGAATCTGCCATCAAACCATTTCCTCTAAAATCTACCCCTAGTCCATTTAGAAAAATTTTTTCAATAGTGATTTCCGGGTCGTACCATTTTTCTTCTAAGCTACGTGTAGGGGGCCTCCAACGTCCGGGGTTTATTCTAAAAATTACTTTTCCAAGAGATTCTCTTTTTCCCCAAATATAAATAGGAGAATCATCTGTTTTTAAATGTTTTTCTTTTATCTTACCTAATAATTCATCGAAACATACTGTGTCCAAAACTTCAATGTCAGAAGAGATTTCGGCATTTCGAATAGGAGATTCCATTTTAGAATAATTAATTTGTATTTTATTTAAATATTAAAAACAAAAAGTCAAATTTTTTTTGTGATAAATTTTTTATTTCATCATCTTCTCCTCCAGCTCAAAAATCTCATCTCGCAGTACGGCTGCTCGCTCAAAGTCGAGATTTTTTGTCGCGATATCCATCTCGGCATTGAGCTCTTTGATCATTTTTTGGATTTCTTCTTTTTTGGTAAGTTTTTTGAAGTTTCGCTTCTGGCCCCCAGAGAGGTCGCGGGAGATATCGACGATTTCTTTGATAACGGTTTTTGGCGTGATGTTGTGTTTTTTATTGTAATCTTCTTGGATTTTTCTTCGGCGTTCCGTCTCTCCGATGGCCGCTTTCATTGCTTTTGTTTCCTTATTCGCGTACATGATCACTCGCCCTTCAGAATTACGGGCAGCTCGCCCAATTACTTGCAGGAGAGCATCTCGAGACCGGAGAAATCCTTCTTTATCCGCATCGAGGATGCATATGAGGGATACTTCTGGGAGATCGAGCCCTTCTCTCAGCAAGTTGATCCCGACGATCACTTCAATCTTTCCTTTTCTGAGTTCTGTTAGGATCTCAATTCGTTCGAGGGTTTCTATTTCTGAGTGTAAATATTTAGCTTTTACCCCTGCCTCGATCAGATATTCAGCGAGATCTTCGGCAGATTTTTTTGTCACGGTAGTGATGAGCACTCGGAAATTTTTTGCAGTCGTAACTTTCACTTCATTGAGCAGATCGTCGATCTGGTGTTTTGTCCCGCGAACCTCGATCTGGGGATCGACGAGTCCAGTCGGTCGGATGATTTGCTCCACGATTTCGTCCTTGTCACAATTGTCATATTCATAATTTCCGGGGGTGGCGGAGACGTAGATCGCTTGGCGGAGCTTCGACTCAAATTCATCAAACCGGAGTGGTCGGTTATCCTGAGCACTTGGAAGTCGAAATCCATGTTCGACGAGTGAGGTTTTTCTCGAGAGATTTCCATTAAACATCCCGCCGACCTGAGGGATTGAGATATGTGATTCGTCGACGAAACAGACGAAATCCTTTGGGAAGTAATCTAGGAGGGTAGCTGGTGGTTCGCCTGGTTTTTGATCCGAAAGGTAACGGGTGTAATTTTCAATCCCGTTGACGTATCCGACTTCTCGGAGCATTTCTAGGTCGTATTTGGTTCGTTGGCTGAGCCGATGGGCTTCTAGATTTTTATCGAGTTTTTTGAGTTCTGCGAGTCGGATCTCGAGATCTTTTTCGATTTCTTCGACGGCGTTCTCGATTCGATCAGCGGTCGTCACGGTATGTTTTGCCGGGAAAATCGTGGCTTCATCAAGTCCCGTTATGTGTTCTCCGGTAAATCCATCGACTTCCGTGATTTTGTCCAGATCATCGCCCCAGAATTCCAGTTGATACGCCGTATCTGCATTTGGGGGGAAAACCGTAATCACGTCTCCGAGCACTTCAAAAGTCCCTCGATCAAAATCTGATTTTACTCTCTGGTACTGGATGTCGACCAAACTTTTGAGGAATTCTTTTCGGGGGTATTGTTCACCGACTTTTACTTTAAACGCCAAACTCTGATATGTCTCGACATCTCCTAGACCGTAGATACAGGAAACGGATGAGACAATGATGACGTCTTTTCTTGTCAGGAGATTGATCGTGGCGGCATGTCGGAATTTTTCAATTTCTTCGTTGATCGTGGCTTCTTTTTCGATGAAGGTATCCGTTTTTGCGATGTAGGCTTCTGGTTGGTAGTAGTCATAGTAGCTCACGAAGTAGGAGACCGCATTATTCGGAAAAAATTGTTGGAACTCTGCACAGAGTTGAGCGGCAAGTGTTTTATTATGAGCGAGAACCAGGGTTGGTTTTTGTACTTCTTGGATAATATTCGCCATCGTAAAAGTCTTCCCCGTTCCAGTGGCTCCGAGCAGGGTTTGATGTCGGAGTCCATTTTTGATCCCCTGGAGGAGTTTTTTTATCGCCTGGGGTTGGTCTCCGGTAGGGGAGAAGTCGGATTTGAGGGAGAATGGCTTTGTAAGCATTTTAGACAATTTTCAATTTTCAATATTTCAGCCTTCGTTAATTTTGAGTTGTATTTATAAACTTCGGCTGACAGGCAATTTCTAAACAATACTTAATTTTCAATATTTAAATTTTCAAAAGATAATGTAAGTATTGGATATTAGAAATTGGACCTTGAAAATTGTTTGAAAATTAGAAATTAGAAATTGAAAATTTATTCAAAGTCTGATGAACTTCACCCGATTGTTGCACGAAAATACATTTTTGGCAAGGTTTTTGTCTTAAAGAGAGCTCCAAAAATCCCTGAATTGCATTTGAAATCTTGTTACTTGTGATGTAACTATTCCATCATTAATTATGATAGCTTGTTTTGCATTCGGATGTTTATCAAATAACCCTCTTATGACCCAGGCATTTGGAGGACCGCCTTTCAGACCATCTTGAGGATGAGGGCGAGGATTTTCTACGGTATCTAAAATTCTTCTAGAACCATCTAAAGCTTGAATTTGAGGCATTTTTATTTAATTAAAAAACATAAAAAACGAATCAGATAGCACAATAATTTTTTTGACTTTTTTTACCAATAGCTTTGAAAAAAAACAATTTTGACTGAGAATTTTGCTTTATGCAACTCTACTTGAGAGTTCTTTAACTTGATTAAGTGCTCTTTCTACACCTGCTTTTACATCTTCTGCTGTTTTCGCAGATTTTGTTGCTTCCAACATCTCATCCACTATACCATGAAATACGTCAGGAGAAATTGGATCTGGTGTAAGAGTAGTTTCTGGTTCTGGCATGATGGGAAAAATTTAAGAAATAAGACTAAATGTCACTGAGAACATATAATTATAGTTGTTTTTTGTCAAATTTTTTTGATTTTATTTCCTGAATTTATATCCTTCTCTCGTTCATGAAAAAGTTTACTCTCTTTTTATTCGGTCTATTTGTCTTTTCTCCGGCGGCGTTTGCCTCGGTGGAGAGTATGCAGATCGTGACTTTTCAGTGGGATGCAAAAGCGAGAAAATTAAAGCCTGTTGCGACAGGGTCTGGGACGGCAATCCAGAAGAATTTGGTGCTTACCAATAAGCATGTGGTGGCGGTAGGGGAGAGTGGAGTGGCGGATTTTGTCCTCCTGTGTCCGGCTCAGACTCGTTCGACTCGTTCTGTCAGTTGTGACATGCCAGCAGTGGTGATCTCTATGCATGAGAAGTATGATGCTGCGCTCATCAAACCAATTTCTGAAAAAGTTTTTCTTCCTCATGTAAAACTAGCTCGAGAGATCCCAAAACTAGGAGATCGGATCCGAGTGGAGGGTTTTCCAGTAGCCGCGATCTCTGGAGTTCAAAATTTCGGAGGGACGGCTACCGCTAATAAAATCAAAAAATGGAGCCAGCACGGTGGGAGCCTTGAGATCGGGGGTGATAAGTTGACGATCACTCGAGGAAAAATAACCGGAAGTGGGAAATTAAAATCAACCGGGGGAAAATACTTTTTGACCAATGTGAAGGTGAATTTTGGAAACTCTGGGGGGGCGGCCTTCGATAAAAACGCTGAATTTATTGGAATTCCGACTCTGCGAGACAAGGAATTTAATGCGCTCGTGCTCCAATACAACCAGTTGAAGGACTGGCTGGATGCCAATGAAGAGGCGAAACCAAAAGTGGATAGTTTTGTTTTGGCTTTTTATGAAAAAAATGCAGCTAAAAAGGAGGTTTCTAAAACAAAAACAAAACGAGGGAGAATTTATCTCACAAGATCTTCAAAATCCAAAAGATATTCAGCCACAAAATCACGTCGAAGCTATTATCCACGGAAAAGAAATTCTACTCGCCGATCGATTTCTCCCAGAAAAACATTCACCACTAGACGAGTGACAAAATCTCGAACTAGTCGTTATAATCCTCGAAAAAGAGTTGCTACTGCAAAAAAAACGAGTAAAAGCAATGTCAGAAGAAGTTATCGAACGCGGGGGAGTAGTTATTATTTTCGCCGCCGCTAGGACTCATCCAGCTCTGGGGAATATGTTTGGAGTTGATGTGTGATATTCGCTGCCTTCTCTTGTACATTCTGATATATTATTTTGCTTTTCAATTGATAGTTTTCAGAGTTTGATCAGTTTTTATGGGCTTCAAACAAAAGAAGGCTTCTATGAATTCGCAACTAATGATGATTTTAATTTTTGGAGAAAAGATTTATCTTTAGAAATAACTTCTTCATTGGTAAAACGAATGATTTTATATCCCATTTTTTCTAGTATTTTTGTACGCATTTTATCGTAATTTTTTTGTGTTTTGTGTATCCCTCCGTCAATTTCAATAATTAGCTTTTTTTTCGCACAATAAAAATCAGCTACAAAAAAACTACTTCGCCCTTCATATTCAAATTTAATCGGGTATTGTCGAAGAAATTTAATGTTTTCAAACTTTCTGTTTCTCACTAATTCCCAAAATGCTTTTTCGGCTTCAGTTTGATTTTTTCGAAGAGTTCTGGCTATTTCTCTTGAATTGTTCCACATAAGATAACTATAATAAAGGTCGTGAAAGCTTCAACCACCTTGAAAAAAAATTTTAAATTTTTTCAGACATTAGAACCTTCTTTGTCACTGAGACCTAGAGAAAGTGAAAGAGAAGGTGGTAAAGCTTTGACTTTATGATTCTACAAAGTAAACAGAACCGGATGAGTTTTAAAAAATTTGAAGTAATTGATTTTCCATATTTTTCTGATGCACGAGGAGAACTTATTCCTTTTGAGTTTGATGCAAACTTTCCTTTTCCCGTGAAGCGGATCTATCTTGTCACTGCCAAAGATGGTCAGGTGCGGGGAGGACATGCTCATTTAGTCGAAGATGAGATCTTTGTGGCGGCTTCTGGGACTATTACGGCCCTCGTGCATGATGGAGAAAATGAGGCAGAGATTGTTTTGGACCAGAAAAATAAAGCGCTTCTGGTGCGAAAAGACTGCTGGCATGAATTTCATAATTTTTCATCCGATGCGGTGATGTTATGCATTTCTTCCACGCATTATCTTCCGGGGGAGGGAAACTACATTTTAGACAAAGAAAAGTTCTTGAAGAATCATGAATTGTGAATCAAGGGGAAAAGGTCAAAGCTTAAAAGTCAAAGGTCAAATCGAAAGAACAAAATTTAAAAATTAGAATTTAAAAAATTATTTAAAAATTTGTGCTTAAAAATTAAAAATTTTTCATGGCTAAAGATAAGATTTCAGTGATAATTCCCACTATCGGCCGAATGGATAAACTAGAAAATGTTTTGAAGGGGATTTTTGGAGGTAAAAATGCGAAGAAAATAGATCCTGAAGTTTTATTGGTCTTTGATGGAGAGAAATCTGAGGAATTTTTGAAGTTCGAAAAAGAGTTCTCACACAAAAAGGTAAAATTTCTCGAGGCCGAAAAAAAATCCGGAGCGGCTACCGCTCGAAACATTGGGATTGAAAATGCGGCCGGAGACATTCTTGTTTTTATCGGGGATGATACGATCCCGACTGAGGATTGGTTGGATCAGATTTATACATTTCATCAGAAACATCCTCAGGAAAACATCGGGATGCTCGGAAAAGTATCCTGGGTAGCCGGACTTGCACAGGATCATTTTCATCAGTGGATAGAGAACTATCCGCAGTTTGATTTCAAAAATATAAAAAAGAATGGAGCTGATTGGCGGCATTTTTATACCTCCAATGTATCGGTGAAGCGAAGTTTTGTGGGACATGAAAAATTTCCAGAAGCCTTCAGTGGTTGGGGATTTGAGGACTCTGAGTTTGGATATCGGCTGCACAAAAATGGGCTGAAGCTTGTTTTTAACGAAAAATGTAAGGTGCTGCACGATCATCCTCAGAGTTTGGAAGAGGTGATCCGTCATACCAAAAATAGCCGAGAAAATGCTAAAATTTTTGAATCTCTCCATCCGGAGATAAAAATCCTTCCTCGGGGGATGAAGCTTTTTAAGCTAAGAATAGCTATCTTGGGAGCGACGGTTGTGTCTCCGATCTCTCCGGAGATGTACTGGTGGAAAGAGTGGAAAAAGGCGTGGGTTGGGCAGTGAATTCGGAATGTGGATTGCGGAATGCGGAATTTTATAAACAAATTTTTCTATGAAAAATGATTTACCAGATCGAACGAAAAAATTTGCTTTAAGAGTTATAAAGTTGGTGAGAAGTTTACCAAAGGATATGGTTTCTCAAACAATTGGAAGACAATTGATTCGTTCTGGGACTTCTGTGGCAGCAAATTATAGAGCCGCCTGTCGGGCTCGTTCGAAAGCTGAATTTATTGCTAAATTGGGAATTGTTGAGGAAGAAGCAGATGAAACAATTTTTTGGATTGATATATTGGTTGAAGGTGATTTTGTTGTGTTTGAAAAAGTGGATGAATTAAAAAATGAAGCCAATGAAATTCTTTCAATTATGGTAACATCCATCAAATCTGCTCGAAAAAGTAAAACTAAAAGTTAAATCTATTCCGAAATCCGTATTCCCACTTCTGCATTCTCTAAAATTCTCTTCGTTCTGAGATCGCTCGACTCAGCGTCCCCACATCCAGATAATCTAGATCTCCACCACTGGGGATCCCACGAGCGAGCCGGGATATTTTTCCGTTGAAAAATTTCCCCAAATTTTCTTGCAGGTATAGAGCGGTAGCATCCCCCTCGACATTTCCCGACATCGCGAGGATGATTTCTTCGATTCCGTCATCTTCTTTGACCCGGGCGAGGAATTGTTCGATTCTCAGATCCTCCGGACGGATTTTATTCAGCGGAGAGATGACACCGTGGAGGACATGGTAGAGCCCTTTGAATTCATGCGTTCTCTCGAGAGCGACGAGATCGACAGGGGTTTCTACCACGCAGATCACTCGTTTGTTTCTTCCAGGATTTTGGCAGATGCTGCATTTTTCTGTTTCGCAGTAGTGGAAGCATTCGTTACATTCTTTGATGGTTCGTTTTAGATTGCCGATGTTTTCTGAAATCTTCTGATCTAGTCCTGATTCATTGCGAAGCAGTGAAAAAATCAATCGCTCAGCACTCCGGGAGCCGATCCCGGGGAGGTCTGCGAGAGATTCGATAGCGTCGTTTATGGGTTGAGGCAACATTTGACCAATTATTCCGCCTACGTAGGCGTTAAAGCTATGTTAAAAGAACTTCGGCGGACAGGCAATTATTATTTGCGGTTCTTTTTCCAGAAAAGTGGAAACATGATATAAATAGGGATATAAAAATTAAC
>CAYFMH010000015.1:0-10376 GCA_964344165.1 uncultured Candidatus Peribacteria bacterium
CCCTATCCTAACTATGAATCTTCCTTGTGTTGCGTTTGACCCGAAAATCTAAGTTATTAAAAAGCTTGTTAATAATAAATATTTTAAAATTTTTGTCAAGACTATTCTCCCCTTCTCCGCTCTCGTCCCAAAAACTCATTCAGAACTACTTCTACATCTCTCTTCTCAATTTCCGGTAAAAACTTCTCGAGAAAGAAAAACTCCGCATACGCCGCCTGCCAAATACAAAAATTGGAGATCCGTCGTTCCCCCCCCGTACGCAAAACAATGTCGAGATCCGGGACTTCCAGATTTTTTGCAATATTTCCTTCTTCGGCCGCTCGCAAAATCTCATCTCTCCCCCCATAATCGAGACAAAAATAAGTGGTAAAATTTTTATTTTTTGCTGTTAACTCCTCAGCTTCTTCGATCTTTTTTCGAAGAAAAGATGGAATCCGATCTTTTCGCCCGGCATGAATCACCCGAACTTTTTTTTCAGTTAATTCTGGTAGCCATTCATCTATGATCTGGCTATAAAGCTCCATCAGATACTTCACTTCCCGAGGTGATCGTTTCCAGTTTTCGGTAGAAAACGCATAAACCGTAAAGGCATCGAAATCCGAATGATCATACAAAACGGGAAAAATCACATCTTTTATCGCTCGAAATCCTTTTTGATGACCAATCTGCGTATCAAACCCATTTTTTTGGGCCCAACGCCGGTTTCCATCTGATATGAGTCCGAAGTTCATCTTTTTAATGATTAATGATTAATGAGGAATGATCAATAAAAAATCGAACTCGCCACCTGTCCGCCGTCCCGAATACTCGGGAACGAAGGGGGAAATATCCTACTTCACTTCTATCAATCTTCCTGATGGCGAAACGTATCAAACGTACTTATTTTCGGCTTGAAATTTTATAACAAAAAACTACAGTTTCCCAGTCTCAATTTTTTGAACCACTTTTCCATGAAACTGGAAACCATAAAAATTAAAACGAAATCGTTTTTTGATATTGTTGATCTGACGGAAAAGGTCGAAGATTTTTTAGAAAAAATTGGAGCCAAAGAGGGGCTCGTAAATATTTTTACTCGACACACCACCGTGGCAATCAAAATTAACGAAAAAGAAAAAGGGTTTCTTGATGATCTCAAAAGAGTGATCTTCTCAGAAATGGTACCACCTGAGGGCAAATACCTCCACAACGACACCCATATCCGAGACCCAGAGACGATCTGTCCTGTCGCTGGAGGCAAAGATTGCCTCAACGGACACTCACATGTCGCCCAAATGCTCCTCGGGACAGCATCCGAAACAATTCCGGTAGAAAATGGAAAAATGCTGCTCGGTCGATGGCAAAGAATCATGATGTTTGAACTCGATCATAAAAAAGAACGAGAGGTGGTTTTGAGTTTTGTTGGCAAGTGACATTCAATTAACAATTACAAATGAACAATGATTGATTTTGTTTTTTAATTGATAATTGAAGATTGATAATTGATAATTGCCCCATGACCCACTCCCTTATCCTCATCTCTCCCCGCGGATTTTGTGCCGGTGTGGACCGAGCGATTCAGATCCTAGATAAATGTTTAGAAAAATTTGAAGCTCCGATCTATGTCAATCACGAGATCGTGCACAATCGGTTTTTGGTAGAGAAGTTCAAAGCCAAAGGTGTCATCTTTGAATCCAATTTAGAAAAAATTCCTACGAATTCAGTACTCGTTTTTTCGGCTCATGGAGTGGCTCCGGATTTTCGGAAAAAATGTAAGGATAAAAATCTCCACATCATCGATGCTACTTGTCCATTGGTCAATAAAGTCCACGAAGAAGCAAAAAGATTTGCTACTCAAAACTACAAAATAATCCTCATCGGACACAAACGACACCAGGAAGTACAGGGCACTTCCGGGGTAACAGAAATGAAGTTGGTGGAAAATCTGGAAGATATTGAACCCCTAAATCCAACCGACTTCGTAAACCAAAAAGTCGTCTGCCTCACGCAAACTACCCTCTCCTACGATGAGACGGAAGAGTTAATTGAAAAATTAAAAAACAAAATCCCCCACCTCGAAGTCCCCAAAGACGTCTGCTACGCGAGTCAAAATCGACAAAATGCCGTTAAAGCAGCCACCAAAAAATGTGACTTCATTGTGGTCCTGGGATCAAAAAACTCATCCAACTCCAATCGCCTCGTCGAAACCGCCAAAAAATCCGGATGCGAGTCAGCTCTTTTTGATCAGGCCAATGAAATTCCAGACCAAGTTTTTCAGTACGAAAAAGTGGGCCTCACCTCTGGAGCTTCGGTTCCAGAAATCCTCATCGAACAAGTGGTAGCCAAATTCCAAGAAAAAAATCCTGATCGAAAAATAGAAGTACTCCAAACCACAGAAGAAAGTCTTAAATTTCCTCTACCCGAAATGCAGCCATAATTTGTTCTAGATTCATCTCTGGGATTTCTGTATCTCCTAATTGAGCTAAATAAGTCGCTATTTTTGTTTCATACTTATGCAAAAGTTCTGAGGCAAATCTTAGATTTGATTCAATATTTGGTCGGGATCGGAATGAAAATTTTGGTGTCCCAGCATCAAATAAAACTAATTCAATTCTGATTTCTTCAACATCGCGTTCTACATCTAAATATCTGGAATATTCATCTTCTATTCGAAGCGCTAACAACAAATTTCTCCATTCTAGCGGTAAAGAATTTTCTAATTCTGTATAATCAATGCTTAGTAATACACAAAGTGTCTGGTAGGGATTAACTCCTAAATAACCTTCCGGCTCAAGAAAGTTTTGATCGATATCATTAAGTCTATAGTCATATTTCCCACAAAGAATATATTTTCTAATCATTCTTCCTGATTCTTCCAAAGGATACGCACGATCATCCACATAATAACATGAAAATTCTGATTCCTCTGTTTTTTCAAAAGCAATCAACAGGGTGTTTTCAGCATCAGAATCTAATCTACCTTTTACAAATGGCTCTACTCTTTGGCTTATTTTTTGTTCTTTTTTTCGATGTCCAAACTTCTCACGTCCAAATCTGGTCACAGGTTTATCTCCTACTCGATCAAGAATCATTCGAGCCATTACGGATTTTATAGGTTTTACTTTTTCGGCAACTTCTGCTGCTCGCAGAAGCATGCATTCTCTCACTCTTTCTCGTGCTGAAGCATGAAAATCTTCCATTTTAAATTATTAAATTTACCAAGAAATATATAAATTTCAATTTATGTCAAAACATTTTTAATAATAAATTGATAAAAAAAGATAACTTTGCTCTTTAGCGCGTAAAACCAAAATTCCTGCCCAGGGATATTTTTTTGGTTTTCCTACAGAAAACATCGAACTCGAGACGGCCCAACAGACCAAAATCAGAACAACACAAAATTGTCTCTACTCGCTCCAGGCACGACCTTTTTTTGGCGGTCAAAAAATCTCCATCCAGAGCGGCTTCCACACGTGGCCATTGTACATAACCGGTTCCCAAACTAATAGACGCCAAGGCCAAAGCAGCAGCCCCATATCCAAGTACTTTTCCCGTTGATGAAAGAAAATATCTTCGAGAAGCTTTAGAAAGGTCTAACATCTGACAATTGCAAAATAACAAATCCAAAACTATCTATATTGCAAAATGTGTCAACTTTTGTTTTTAAGAGATGTTAATATTTACAACAAAAATCCGAATTAGCCGAAATCACTTCTTGGAAGTGCTGACGAGAACAATGCTCTGCTTTTTTCCCAATGTTGAAATGAGAAACAGAACGATGATATCCCATCACTCGAGTCCACACCTCACAGCGTGTCCTCTCCTCCGCAGCCGATGAATCATTTTTCATTTTATTTAGTTTATAAAACTTTGTATTTTTCTAGCATTTAGTTTTTAGCGCTTAGCTGTTAGCTTTTTTAGCTAATTGCTAATGGCTTCTTGAACCCCCTGAACCTTACTACACGGCGATTCTTTTTTGATCGCTTTTTGTCGACGAGAATCATATTTTTCTCGGAACTGAGCATCTTCCTTTTTGTCTCCTGTATAGCCGACCTCCTTGTCACACGTCGGACAGTAGTCGTGTTCTCCGGCCAGATACCCATGCTTCGGACAGATGGAAAAAGTCGGTGTGATCGTGATGTACGGCAGATGAAAGTTTTCGAGCGCTTTCCTGACCATGTTTTTACAAGCTTCTGAATTGGAGATTCTTTCTCCCATATAAAGGTGAAGGACCGTTCCTCCTGTGTACCGAGTCTGCAGACGATCCTGGAGAGCAAGCGCTTCGAAGGCATCTGAAGTTTTTTCTACCGGAAGCTGAGAAGAATTGGTGTAGTATGGCGCCTCTGGCGTTCCAGATTGGATGATGTCCTCAAACCTTTTTTTGTCTTCTTTTGCAAACCGGTACGTGGTCCCCTCTGCTGGGGTCGCTTCAAGATTGTAGAGATTTCCGGTTTCTTCTTGAAATTCTACGAGCTTTTGCTGCATGAAGACAAGCACTTCTTCGGCAAAGTTCTGTCCCCACTCATCCGCGATGTTGTGCTGATCGTCCGTAAAGTTTCGGATGGCTTCATTAAGCCCGTTAATTCCGATAGTCGAGAAATGATTGTTTAGATGTCCCAAGTACCGCTTGGTATAGGGGAAAAGCCCTCGATCAATCCATCTTTGGATTTCTTTTCGTTTGATTTCCAGAGAAGTTTTTCCCAGTTCCATCAGATATCCAATCCGGTTGAGAAATCCTTCTTTGTTGCCTTTGTATTGATATCCAATTCGTGGGGTGGAAATAGTGACAACTCCGATAGATCCCGTCATTTCAGCTGATCCGAAGAGCCCATTTCCTCGCTTAAGGAGCTCATTGAGATCTAATTGTAACCGACAACACATTGAACGGATATGGTTTGGATCCATGTCGGAGTTAATGAAATTTTGGAAGTACGGCATCCCGTATTTGGCCGTCATTTCAAACAGTGGTTCGGTGTTTGGATCTTCCCAGTCAAAATCCTTGGTAATGTTGTAGGTCGGAATCGGGAAAGTAAAAACTCGCCCCTTCGCATCCCCTGCTGTCATCACATCGATATAGGCTCGGTTGACGGTATCCATTTGTTTTTGGAGTTCTCCAAAAGTGTACGCAAAAGGCTCACCTCCCAACTTCAACTTCTTATTTTTGAGGTCAACTGGGCATTTCCAGTCCAGAGTGACATTGGTAAAAGGCGTCTGAGTCCCCCATCGGGACGGCACATTGAGATTAAAAACAAAACTCTGCATATTTTGCAGCGTGTAATCATACGCTTTTTTATCGATAAACTCTTGTTTCACTTCTTCGTTTGGAAAATTATAAACCCCGGATTCTTCGATTTCTTTTTCGAGTTCCATTTCGTATTTTTTGACGAAAGGCGCCAAGTAGGTGTCAAAACTAGAGAAAGCTTGAGCTCCCGCCCATTCGTTTTGGAGAGTACCGAGGAAGTTCACCATCTGGCTCACCGCGGTTGAGAGATGCTTGGGCGGCGCGCTTTCTGTTTTGTCTGGCACCCCGTTAAACCCTTCTTCGAGAAGGACTCGAAGGCTCCATCCCGCACAGTATCCAGAAAACATGTCGAGATCATGGATGTGCATATCGGCATTCCGGTGCGCATCCCCCACTTCTCGTGGGTAAATGTGAGAAAGCCAGTAGTTGGCCGTTACTTTTCCAGAAGTGTTGAGGATCATCCCTCCCAGACTGTACCCTTGGTTTGAATTAGCATTTACCCGCCAATCCAATTTGTTGAGGTACTCTGAAATAGTGTTTTCTACATCCACCACGACATTTTTGTCTTCTCGAGCCTGAGTTCGTCTCTCTCGGTAGATGATGTAGGTTTTTGCCGTGGCGGCGTGCCCTTCTTCGATCAACGTTTTTTCCACAATATCTTGCACTTCTTCGACAGAAGGAATCTTGTCCTTAAATTGTTTGTTGAGTAGTTTTACTACGGTTTTGGTAAGCTTTTGAGCTGTTTTTGCGTCATGCCCTCCAACTTCTTTGGCAGCACCAAAGATAGCTTTTTCAATCTTTTCTGGTTGGAAATCGACGATTTCCCCGGTTCTTTTTTGGATTTTGAAAATCATAGTTTCAGTTGTTTTAATAAGTAGTTTTCAGAATTTTTAATTTTATAAATAATTTTTAAGCATTAATTTTTTAAACTTTTTAAAGAAAGGGAGGGCTTTTTTAGAATTTAAAAATTAAGATTTATTTAAAAATTTGAGTTTAAAAATTAAAAATTTACTTTTCTGACTGACCGAAATTTTCGATCAACTCCACAACATCTTGTGGTAAGACAAATTCTACTCCCCCAAATATTGTGGTGTCAATAAAAAATGGATTGATTTTTCAGAAGAGATATTTTTTTATGTTTAAGAAAAATAACACTTGGCATTTCTTGAGAAATAAATACGCTCCCCCTCGATGAAAACCTACAAAGTTGCTCTCCTCCCCGGAGACGGCATCGGAGAAGAAGTTTGTGCTGAGGCCGTAAAAGTACTCGAAGTTGCCGCCAAAAAATTTGGATTTCAATTGGATATCACGCACGGTCTGATCGGAGGAGCTGCCTGGGAGACGCACAAAAATCACTTCCCAGGAGAAACCAAGGAACTCTGTCTCGCTTCAGATGCCGTGCTTTTTGGATCGGTGGGAGGACTTGTCGAGGATCAGTTTAAGCCCAAATGGCAAAACTGTGAACGAAATTCTATCCTGGCAATCCGGAAGTTTCTCAATCTTTCAATTAACCTGCGCCCAGCTCCTATTTTTAAGGAACTTCTGCAATTTTGCCCGCTAAAAAAAGAAATTATCGGGGATGAAAGTTTTGAAATTCTCGTAATTCGAGAGCTTTCTGAGGGAATCTACTTCGGCGAACACTCACGACCAACAGAAAACATGGCCCGAGACGTTTCTGAATACAATCGAGAAACGATCCAAAAAGTCGCAAAATTCAGCTTCGAGATCGCGAGCAAGAGATCAAAAAAACTTACCTCTATCGACAAGGCTAATGTACTGGAGACTTCCCGACTCTGGCGAGAAGTCTTCGAAGCAGAAGCGAAAAATCATCCCAAAGTAGAATTCCAAAACCTCTACGTGGATAACGCCGTCCAACAACTAGTAAAAAATCCAAAACAATTTGACGTGATTGCCTGCCCAAACCTCTTCGGAGATATCATCAGCGACCTAACCTCCGTCTTCCCAGGAAGTCTGGGGATGCTCGGATCGGCTAGTTTTGGAGAAAAAATCCACCTCTACGAGCCATCTGGAGGTTCCGCTCCCCGAAAAGCCGGCCAAGGCACCGCCAATCCAATAGCCCAAATCCTATCCGCCGCCATGATGCTGAAATATTCATTTGCCGAGCACGAAGCCGCGGATGCTATCGAAAATGCGATCAAAAAAACCATCAAAGATGGTTATCGAACCGGTGATATCTTTTCTGACACGGCGGATGAAATCAAAGTTGGCACAAAAGAAATAGGAAATGTGATTTGTAAAAGAATTTAGATTTGGGAAATTATCAATTTTTAATTAAATATTTGATTAGAAAATGACTGCTGAGATTATTCCTTTTCCTTTAAAACATGCTGATTCAGAAATAAAAGATCCTTTGCCAGTCAATTCAGAATTTCCTCCCTCTCCATTTTTTGGAAAATCATTAGAAGATCTTCATGCCATGATTGAAACACAAAAAAGACGAATAAAAATAGAAAAACAATTAGCAAAACGATTTCATGGCGTTTTCTCCTTCGAAGAAGGTAGAAATTTAAAAACCGGAGAACACTTAAACGAAGCTTTCAAGGCTATGAGACAAAATAATTCTTGTGCCATAATTGATCAAACCTTATGGACTGGATCCACAGAAATAAGATTTCATGGAGAAGGTGATGAATTTGGCTTCCCTCCCACTTATACGGCTTATGAAGCAAAAGAAAAAATAGCTGAAATAGAAGCTTATATTGCTCATAATTTTTCTCGTTTGGAAAAGTTTGTAACTCAGGTTAATTTACTTTATAAAATAATAGTTGATGAACCTTCTTTGAAAAAAGAAAAAAAATAGATCACTAAAAATAATTCCTTTATTTTGAACCTTTTCTTTTTGTAAAAATGGAAACTAAAATCCCTCAATTGGGTCCAGATGCTAATTTTGAAGCTTTTATCCCTCCTTTTTCTGGAAAATCTCTGGAGGCTCTTTTTGAAATGATTGAAACACAAAAAGAACGAATAAGAATTGAAGAAGATTTAGAAGAAAAATTTATGGGATTTTACTCATATGAAGATGGTAAAAATCCAGACAATGGAGAAGAATTGGAAAATGCCCTGCAAGCTCTAAAAGAAAATAATTCCTGCGCCCATATAAAAAAATTCCCGAAAGGATCAGTTATCATTGAATTTCGTAAAATTGAATTTCGTAAACTAGAACTAGAAACATTCATAGAGACGTTCATTGGTCACCCTACATATACTGCCCTTGATGCAAAAGAAAAAATAGCAGAAATTGAAAAATACATAGCTTTTAAATTTCCTCGTTCAGAACGTTTGGCGACTCGATTTCGCTTTTTATGTCGAAGTGTACTAAAAGCTGTAAACCCAAGAGCACCAAAACCAGAGATTGTGTCAGAACCAGAAGAAAAAAAGAAAGATTTTAAAAAAATAGACGGTGTTCCTGTAAATGACGATGGGGCAACAATTCACTAAAATATAAAAATTCCTTCATTTTGAATTTCTTGTCCGCCGACCTGTCAGCCATAGTCTGGAAACATGGCTCAAAAAATACGTAGACTGAAGCCTGGATTTATTCGAAAAAGAAGCGAAGGTTGATGAACTTTTCCTTTTGAATTAACCTAACATCCTCCTCGTTTCTTCCCACACCTCCTCAATCGTCCCACTCCCATCGACGGTCAACAGTCTCCCCTGGTCTCGCCAAATATCAAGCAGCGGCACGGTATGTTCATCGAAGTTTTTGAGTCTTCTCATGATTGATTCTTCATTGTCATCGGTTCGCCGTTCAATATTTTTTGAATTACATTTGGGACATATATCTCCGGCCACAATGGTTCCACAATCCGCACATTTCCCACGGATCAGGAGTCTTTTAAGCGCATCCTCTGTAGACAAAGTAATTTCTAACACCTGAAAGTCTCGTCCAGCATCAGCCAAAACTTTTTCCAAACTCACACGCTGTACTTCCGACCGAGGAATCCCATCAAAAAGGGCCGGTTTATCCGCTAGAATTTTGGATAAAAATGATTCGACGATTTCCATTACAATTTCATTGGGCACCAAATCTCCTCTTTCTGTGATATCTTTTACCTTTCGGCCGAGATCGGAGTCTTCTTTGGCCATTTTTCTCAGTTCTGCTCCAGTTTCGAAGAGCACAAAACCGTATTCTTTTACGAGATACTCCCCCTGAGTCCCTTTTCCAGACCCCTGTTTTCCGACGAGGATGAGATCTTTCATGATTTTTTGAGTTAAGTTGTATCAAGCCTAACGAAAAATTATTTTTTGTTAACTATTTCTCAAATCCAAAAGTCTCAACTGTAGTCTTTTCTCTCCATTCCAATAATTACTCGCCATCGTAAAAAGAACCTCCACCTCCTGCCCCCCCGCCACCTGGTCAAATAAATCTCCCAGAAAAAAACCGATAAAATCTAAATATTTACCTTCCGAAGTCTGAATTTTCATCCGCAGGTGATTTTTGTTTTTTCCGATCTGTGAGAGTTCAAATACTTTCACGTTTTTTAGTCCAAAAATAGGCATCTCGTTTCCTACGCCAAAAGGGGCCAAAGAATTTAAAAAGTTCACAACATCAAAGTTCAAAAGATTTTCTGGTAAAAAAGCCGTAACCGGCACACCTTGATAATCACTTTTATTTTGATCAAAATATTTATTCAAACTATCGAGTAATTCTGGTAGGTCATTCTGATCCAATGAAAACCCAGCTGCTCCATCGTGCCCTCCAAACTGAGAAAAAAGATCCCCACACGACCGCAACGCAGAAATAATAGAATATCCCGCTGGCGCTCGACAAGAAGCCTTGAGAATTCCCCCTTCGTATTCTCGTACAGCAATCACGGGCACATTGAGCTGCTCTGCATAACGTCCCGCGATCAGCCCCAAAATTCCCGGGATCCATTCGGTGTGCTGAAAAAACTGAAACGGAGCGCCTTCTTTTATTTGATCTACACATTCTGCTATTGCTGCCTCGACCAAATCCCGTCGCACCTCATTGAGTCGTTCCAATTCTTGGATCCGAGATGGATGTAAATCTGTTTCCCCCAAAAAAAGCTGCACCGCCGTCATCACATCTCCGATCCGAGAGGCCGCATTGATCCGAGGCGCGATAGTGTACCCCACCGTCTCTTCATTGAGATTTTCTGATTCT
This sequence comes from uncultured Candidatus Peribacteria bacterium, assembly GCA_964344165.1. Taxonomy (GTDB): domain Bacteria; phylum Patescibacteriota; class Gracilibacteria; order UBA4473; family UBA4473; genus CAYFMH01. The sequence goes on from CAYFMH010000015.1 coordinate 10,365, forward strand.
ACCCCCGCCTGA
>CAYFMH010000015.1:10386-27019 GCA_964344165.1 uncultured Candidatus Peribacteria bacterium
TCCAGGAGATGCTGTAAGCCTTCCCAGTCGGTCTGCTTCATTTTTTCCAGGCCCGCTCTTGCCAAGATCCGATTCTCTCCCGTGAGCGGAACACAATCCGCGATCAATCCCAGTGCCGCGATCTCCAAAAACTTTTCTAAATCCGTAGGCGAGGTCACGTGACCTCGCCTACCAGCAAGTGCTGAAATCAACTTAAAGGCAATTCCTGAACCGGATAAATTTTCTTCTGGATAGGGACAATGCGTAAGACTGGGGTTGAGCACCGCTACAGCTTCTGCCGGAAATCGGGCCGGATCTGGATCATGGTGATCGGTCACGATCACATCCATCCCCAGTTTTTTGGCATATTCCACCTCTTTCGCATCATTGACACCACAATCACAGGTAATGATTAATCCCACATTTTTTGTCGCGATTTCGTCTAGCAGATAATCCTTGAGCCCATGTGAATCTCTCCCCCGATCCGGAATCCGAAAAGAAACTTCTGCTTCCAACTCTTTCAACCCTTGCACCAAAATCACTGTCGAGGTAATCCCATCTGTATCAAAATCCCCAAAAATCATAATTCGCTCTCCTTTTTCAATCGCCAATAAAATCCGCTCCACCGCCCGATCCATTCCATCCATCTCATACGGATCATGCAAATAATCAAGAGAAAAATTGAGAAACTCACCTACTTTTTCTGGGGTATCTAGATTTCGCTCTCGCAAAAGTAATTCAAAAAGGTCTTCGGACTTTTCGATGAAGGGAGCTGATTGCCACTGTTTATTGAGAAAAGAAAGGTTGTTATTCATTAAAATAAATCTATGTCAATAAGATAAAAATAATTTTCTTCATTTTCGATAATTACAAAAGCTCTTAATACACCACCCACTCCAATTTTATAAATTTTTTATCGGCTTTTTTTTCTGGTTTTCGAAAACAAAGTTTTCATTGGCTAAAATCGAAAATCCTTTTTCACTCTAGAAAATTAATTAAAAATTGTAAATAAAAAAGATAAAAAAGAGTATGTCCCAAATCTTAATTCTAATCACGATCTTTTTGATCAAAATATTTGTGCAAAGTTTTGAAATATATTTATATACATTCATATATTCTGCTATCGGGATTCGCGTAAGTAGAAGAATTGTGTCTAAAATCAGGAAATAACCTGAAAAAAACACAAAAAAAAACAGAAAATAACCAAATTTACTCGAAATTCACAAAAAATCAGCTAAAATTACTATACAGGACCCATTTGATGACTTTTACAGAATTTTCTTAATGCATTCCTTGCTTTTTTTCGAATTTCTCTCGTTCATACTTTGTTTCCCATGCCTCTAAAAAAACGGGAGATTTGGCTTCAAAAGCCTGTGACAACTGAAATATAAGGTAATTACACATCTTAAAAAGCCAGCTCCAAATTTCTGCTTCTTCTAAATCTAGATCTTCTCCTTCTCCACATTGTTCTAATCTCTGGGCACAAAATAATTCTTTTTTCCTCACCCACATAATCCAAGTCCAAACATCGTCAGGACTTGCAGAGTAAATTCTTCTCTTAAATTGTTTACAACTTTCTGTTAAAAATTCTCCAATCTCTTCTGGTTTATTTTTTAATTCTTCTATTTCGATATCATCTGTTAAATAAATATCACTTTTGACTTCATTCACAAAACGCATTCTCTCTTCAAGAATTCCCAGAGATAATTCTATTTCTTCATCATATTCTTCTGCCGTAGCTAATAAAAATTGTTCATCCGCCAAAAAAGTAATTTCAGAAAAACCCCCTGTCCATCTAATTCTATCTTTTAATTCAGGATTAGTAATGTCTCCCATTTCAGCATAAATATCAGAGATTCTTTCTTCTAAATTCTCAATCATTGCCTGTAATGAATCCAAAAAATTTGATTTTTCCATTTCAAAAACAAATTATATGTAAATTATTTTCCATGCTTTGTCAAATTCCTTTACCCCCCAAAATAATTCATAATTCTGCATTCATAACTCCAAACTTGTTTACTTCTCCACCTGAAACCGCTGCACCGCAAATTCAATCCCCTCCCGAAGTGAATCTTTTTCTTTTTGCAATTGATCAATTTTTTTGTTCAACTTGCTAATTCTGCGTGGAATATGTTTGATCTGATAGGCATATATTTTTCGCTCTTTTCGCATTTCTTTTCGGACCTTTTTGATCTCTTTGTTAAAAATCCCCTTGAATTTATCAAAGTTTCTCAAGAGTGTATCCAACTTTTCTTCCAACATTTTTTCTAAAGAAAAAATCTGCATCTCCAATCCTAAAACTTTTTTGATCTCTTTGTCTTTTTCTGTTTTAAAACCTTCAAAAGCCGCAATGATGATGGTCTTATCTTTGTTTAAACGATCGATTTCTTTTTTATATTCTCGTATCGCTTTATTCCGCTGACGGATCTCCGCATAGTTCCCAAGGGAGAAATGAAATCTTTTTAAAAACAAAAAAACATGAATCAGCATCGCCCCTGGGATCGCCATGAGGAAGTAAATCGTCCGGAATGGATCAAAAAGAAAATGAAATCCCTGTCCTTCTCGAAGCCTTTTTATAATCAGAGCAGCAGCTGTTGCAATTGGGATCGTGAGCGCGGCAAGCATTTTGTCGACATCAACGAAGCTATCCAGACGAAACTGGTAGAGAAAATAACAAGCTATCAACACACACGCCACATTGACGATGGAAAAAAGATGAAAAGAAATCCGGTGAACCGAGGATTTGGCTTTGTTTTCCTTGGTCCAAAAATCCTCAAAGAGCATCTCCAGAAACACCAATAAAGCCAACACAATTACCACTGCAATCACTACAGAAAGATTGTGATGAGTAAAGCTCATCCCAAAGAGAGAAAAAATCTCAAGGTCCAATCGATCACTCCAGTATTCCTGAAAGTACTGAAAAGGCACAAAGAAATCTACCATCAGAAGTGCCGTCACAATGATCATTAATAAGTATTTCAAAATACTCACCTGAAACGCCCAAATAGAATTCACGAGATCATTCCAGCTCTCTCGGAGTTTCGGCCCCGCAAAAGAGGAGAAATCCTCGGCTCTTCGAATTCGCGTTTCCGCATTTTTCTTTTGGAGGGGGATGATTTCTTTTTCAAACGCTTCGATTTTTTTCTCGATTTCCGCGATCCGTTTATCGAGATCTTTTCTTCGTTCTTTGAGCTCTGCTTCTACTCCATCGACTAGTGGCTCAATTTGATCTTTGGCTAATTTTACATTCCCGAGTTTTCGAATTTCGGCGACTTTTTGGGCTTGTTCGTTCCCATGGGTACTGAGGATCTGCTCCCAGATATCCGTAAATCGAGAGCAGGAATTTAAAAAAATCGCATCCAAATGCTCCATTTTTTTCTCTACCTCTTCTTTTTCTTCTTCAAGCGCTCTTTTTATGGCTTGCAGGGAGACAATTTTAGTATCCAGAGCTTTGATCCGTTCGACCAGCGCCCCTTCACAGACTTTTTCGGTAAAAACTCGAAGTTTGGTCATATAGTCTGTCCCTTTAATCCCTTTCCAGAGATGAGCACCATGGATGGCAAGGAACTGTTTGCCATGAACATAACCATAGAGATACGTAAAATTTTTGAAAAAGGCTTTGAACACCATAAACCCAGCCGTCACGAAAACGATAAATAATAATAATTCCATTATTCGGTTGATTTTATAATTTTATTTTTGAGGAGGGTTTCGAGCTCATCGATAATGGATTCTTTTTGAGCCTGAAACGCATCTTTTTCAGACCTTTCCGCACTGACAAACTGGATCTCCACCGCTCCCTCTGGAAGAGCCGCATCCAGAGAATCTATAATTTCATCTTTGGTTCGTCGGATATAGTATTGAGCAAAAGACTCGGTCCAGAGAAGTTTGATCTCACAATCCTCTCTTTCATTAGCTTCACAAGCGGCATTCTCTTCTGTGACTTTTCGATTGTAGTAGCGCTGATTTCTCAAAAACTTATCATAATCTTCTGCATTCAATTCATAATAACGAGCCTTCGGATACTGGATATTTTTATCAAGAACAAAAATCACAATGGTTTTTCGCTCTTCTTCTGGGACTACCTGAGTTGCCTCAAAAAAAGCATTAGAAATCGTAAGGTCCTTTTTACTTCCGGAAGTCAACCTTTTTTCGGTGAGAAATGCCTGCCATTTTGTTTCAAAATCAGCCGCGGAATAAAAAAGCTCCTTCTCCGCAAAAGAGAAATCTTTTTCTCGTTTGTCCTTTTTGGGCCCCGCAAAGATTCGAATAACTTTGTTTTTGTTTCTTCGAAAATTGATGATATCAGCTCGGATGTCAAAAAACGCATACTCCGCCACAAACACACTCTCCGGATGAGAAAGAAATTGAACCTTGATCGTATCTCCAATCCGAGGTGGATTTTTGGCAAAGATTTGTGTCACCATTCCCTGCAGGAGAGATTCTTCGAGCAATTGTGGGATGACCACAGAGATTGTTTTGAGAGAGGAGTCTTCCGCGTAATTTTTGAGATCTTCTGTGATTTCGAGTTTTTTGCACTCACGGTTATCACACTCATCTAGCAGCACCTGCGTCTCAATATCAAAAAGTTTTTTGGATTTTGCTTTATCGAGATAAAACTCAATCAAGTCCCCATTCTTACTACATTTGACAAAATCTTTGAGGTTCCGATCGACTTTACAGATTATTTTTTGATCTGCGAGAGCGATTTTTTCTTTTACTTCCCGTGGCTCGGGCGGGTTCATTTCTTGCCATTTGAGAAACCCCCACCCTCCAATAAAAAGGATGATCGCCACAATCAAAAAGTCTTTTATTTCCTGTGAAAAACCATTCATACTTTTTTTGTTTATTTTTTACTTTTTCGTGATAAAGGACTCACACAAAAAGATCAACCCTTTAAGCAGCTTTTTTCCTTGATAAAAGAACAAATTTAAGTTATTCCAAATTCACATGGCCCACTATGACCAATTTGCTGATGATTTTGCGGCTACTAGGAAGTCCGCCTGGCCAGAATTTGATCTGATTCTTCCGTGTATCTCAAAAAATACTCGCCTACTGGATCTCGGCTGTGGAAATGCTCGATTTCGGAAGTTTTTGGATCAAAAGCTAGTCCCTGCCGGAAATTATTTCGGTCTGGATGCCTCGGAGAAGTTGCTAAAAATCGCTCGAGCCGATTTCCCCACTGATCATTTTTTTCATCATAATTTTGAGAAAGAATTTCCTTTTGGATCAGAAAACTTTGAGACCGTGGTTTCGATTGCCGCATTTCATCATTTGTACAATAAAAAAGACCAGCTACATTTTCTCTCCGAATGTCACCGGGTTTTGAAGCCTGGTGGAACTGTATTTCTCACGACCTGGAAATTGCCGATGAAATATTTTTGGACCAATTTGCTCCGATTCCGTTGGAAAAACTGGCTCATTCCTTTTGGAAAAGATCGTCATCCGAGGATCTATCGACGGGTAGATGATGCCGAAATGAGTGCGTTGTTAGAAAAATCAGGCTTTGAGGTGGTCCGATCAGAGCTTTTTCGGGGGCGGAATTATATTGTTATTGCCAGGAAAGTGTAAAAAAGCTTTAATTAACGTATTACTAAAAAAACATGGAAAATATTTATGGAACTACGTTCGTCGCCTTAGGAGTTGGTATTATCGTTGGACTTATTTTTGGCCTTCTCAAACTTCCCTACCCCGCTCCTTCTGTTCTCCCTGGGGTTATGGCAGTGGTAGGTGTTTATCTTGGAGGAGGAGTTTTGGCTCCGAAACTACTCGAACTTTTCAATAAGTTTTTTTAAGCAATTCGATAAACTGGCTTATTGTAGGATTTCCCTAGTCGTCCAACAGTCTTAAACCAGTTCATGATTGCATCTGTTGCCTCTAAAATATCTCTATCTCCTTTTACTCTTGGAAGATCGCTCCCCCATGATTCTGCCATCCTCGGATTTTTTATATCCAAATAAACGATTGCAGAATAAAAACGTCTTAGATTTGACATAAGATCAAATGGAGACTGATCTCGCGAAAGATCCAAAGATTCTACAGAATCAAAAGATACTTCAAATGGTTTTTGTATTTCCTCCGGATAATACAATTCGTCATTCCACTTTTTTTCTACTTTTGTTCCTAACTGAAAAAGGTGTTCTGCATATTCCTTTGGCTCACAATGAAATATTTTATATAATCCCTCTAACTCACCTTTAAAACAAAGTTCTAAATACCCTTGCACTCTCCTCATATACTCTCCTCCTGGTCTCTCTACTAAGTCAAAAGGATAGCGCATACCTTCATTTTTAGGATGCATTTTTACTCCCAAAAAGGTCATAATTTCTTCAAAAGTTCCTGCTCCTCCAGGATGTACTCGCCCTCTATGAGAAAAACGAATAAATGCCTCCATTCTTTTTTCTATATCTGGAAAAATAACCAATCGATCTACATAATTATTAGGGGCTTCCGCTGACAAAATATTTTTTTCTGTAAACCCAATATACCTTTGTCCTGATATTCTTTCATGTTGATAAGCCGCTGATGCTCCACGAAACGGAGCTTTCATAATTCCTGCTCCACACCCAGTTACAAATTGAGCTCTTGTATACAATGCATCCATATGACCAACCTCTCGAGCAAACCCATATTCAGTGTAACCATTTTCACCTCCTATCCGATCATTTGGCAAACTATGCCCCCCCCAAACAAAGGAGGTCTCAAATAAATCATCATCAAACAACCTGGTTCTTTCCACTAGGGCTTTTACTTGACAGGATATCTCTCTTGAATTTTTCCCATTAAACTCAATTGGATCCAAGACATCTCTCACTGCTGCTGAAATCATTTCAGCTTGTCCCCTTGTAATCAAAACTCCATTATTGCCTGGAAGCCTATTTACACAATCCAATGGCACATTTTCACAAACTAACTTCACATTTCCTTCTTTTTCCCTAACTATATTTACCGTCATTCCTTTAAACTTACTCCTCAGCTCTCGATTGTCTCCATAACGAGGCTTATGTACGTCAATAACAGCAGCTACCATATCTCGAAACCGCCCATTTAATTCATTAAGGATTTTTACAGCATTATCTGTGAACCTATGATCTGAAATATCTTTACGAATGACTTCCTGACACAAAGGAATTTCTAGGCTGGTGGTTTCTACATTTGTCATTAACTAATCTATATACAAATTATTGACTTTTTGTCAAATACATTCTTAATAAGTTTGTAAAATAATTATTTTTCTTTATTTTTTATCCAACTTAATCTAAAAAAAATGACCGATCTAAAATCACTCCACAGCTCAGAAGAAATAGCTATTTATCAAAAACCAGATCCTGAACTTCCCAAAAATGTCCGGATTTTCGTCACTTCTAGCCCAGAAACCAGGGCTATTATTAATGACTCACTGGTCTACGGGATTGACTATACAGAGAAACTAAAAACTGGACTCAAGCATTTTTTCCTGGCCTACCAAAATCTCTGGCCCTTTCAGCTCCAAGAATCAGAATCTCAAGTACTCAGCTTTCTCCGAGGAGGTTTAAATTTTGGTATTCGAGAGGCGCTTGCAGAGGCTTATGACTGGAATAGCCATGCCTCGAGCTTCCTCAGCTCACAGAGAAGTGTAGATTCTGACGGCCACTGGTACATCAAAGAAGACTCTTATGAAAAAGTAATTCCACAGAAAAGATCTGTTATCTTCCTTGGAGATGTCACGGCTACAGGGGTAACACTCGATCATGGATTAGAAAAACTCACACAAATCTTTAAAAAAGAAAAATGTTCGATCAAACACCTCTGTTTTTTTGCGATCGGAGGAAAAAAAGTAGAAAAAATACTCAAAAAATATGCAGAAATCTGGTCAGAGCTTTTTTCTGACTTTCAGTCGATCGATATCGTGTATATCGAAGGAATTTTTCACCTCGCGAATGAAAAAACTACCGTCTCCATAAAGCTCAACGGAACCGATCTCATCAAAAGAGATGCCTGCCTTCCTCCAGAACTGATCGAGTCACAAAAAGAAAATATTATTTTTCCGCTCGAGAGATGTGCCATCTACGATGCTGGATCCAGAAGCTTTGATGTACAAGAATACCTTGAAGACGTCATCGACTACTGGAAACAGGTACAAAAATTAGCCAAAAATGGGATGAACACCAAGCAGTATCTCGCAGAAAGACTCCCAGAAGCAGATAAAACGGTAAAAGCAATGGCCGCAAAAGAAGATTTGGGACAACTTTGTGAAGCACATCTAAAAAAACTTACCACCTTACTGTAAGAAATTTGCAAAATCCCCCCTTCTCAGCTATTAAAATTAAAACTTACCAAAATTCGTAATTTGGCATTCGTAATTTGTAATTGCCTGTTTGCTATCTTTGATAAAATCCCATGTACTTCGACGCCGCCGCCACTACCCCACTCCACCCGGAGGTGAAATCCACCATGATCGAGGCCATGGATATCTTTGGAAATGATAACTCCAAGCACGTCGTGGGATTCCAAGCACGAAAAAGGCTCGAACAGGATCTAGAAAAAATAGCCAATATCCTCGGCGTCTCCAAGTCACAAATCGTCCCCACCTACAGCGGCACCGACAGCAATCGAAAAGCCATCTGGACGGCCAGGAAAAAGTTTGGCCCAGAGGCTCTTTTTTGTAGTAACGTGGAACATTCTTCAGTTTCTGATGAAATTGCAGAAGAAAACACCTTCGATCCTCGAGATTTTTCACAGATTCCAGATAATGCCAAATTCATCGCTTGCATGGCCGCCAATAATGAAACCGGCGCGATCTATCCCGCTGATGAACTCAGAAAAAAATTCCCCAATGCGCTGATCCTGAGAGATTATTCTCAAGTGGTGGGAAAAGGCGTTGAGCCGGACTTCGCAAACGCAGATTTTGGAACAATATCTCCACAGAAATTCCACGGACCGAAAGGCATCGGCCTCCTCTACCTCAAAAATCCAGAACTTTTCCCAGAAATTGCAAAAGATACTCACACCAGAAATATTTTTCTCATTGCCGGTATGGCAAAAGCATTTGAGCTGCTCGATGAGGAAACCCCAAAAAAGCTGCAAAAATGGACCGACCAGATCGAAGGTTTCATCCAAGAAAACATCCCTGATCACAAGATCCAAGAGTCAGATCATCCTCGCGTACCCGGGATTATCAATGTTGCCTTTGCCGGTATTCGGGGATCAGAACTCGCCACGATACTTTCAGAAAAAGAAGGCGTCTGTATCTCGACAGGATCTGCCTGCAGCTCGGATATGATCTCTCCTTCTCGGGTAATCCGAGCGATCGAACCCGATGGCAAATGGCAGTATCCGATCCGGATCGGGCTCCATCGATTTTTAAAAGATGAAGAAGTAGTGGATTTTTGTGAGATTTTGGCGCATTATGTGGGGGAAGTACGGAACAGATAAAAAATTACAAATTACAAATGCCAAATTCCAAAATTGAAAATTTAAAGATCAAAAATCATACAAAAAATACAGGATTTAATAGATCAGGAATTATCGGTATGTCTCCAAAATATTGCCTCCCAAAAAAGCTCCAACAAGGATTCCACAGCCAATCCAAAGAAGATTTACAAGACAGTATGAATGATTTTGAAGACTATCTAAAAATAATTGAAGAATGAATTTTTAGTAATTTTAAAAAATCCTAAATTATTCATTGCTCATTGTTAATTGTTAATTGCTAACTCAATGTTAACCCCAAAGACTCCCGCCTTCACTCTCATCGAACTCATCATCACCATCGCCCTGGTGGGAATTCTGTCTATGATCTCCCTTTCTACTTTTGCGCACTTCACTCAGCGATCAAATCTCGAACACTCCGACCAGCTCCTAGAAAGCACACTTCAATCCCATTTTTCTTCCGCTCGATCAAAACCAGAAATCTTTGGAATTTTGGGGCATAAAGATGATAATTTTGTCTATGAATTCAGTTGCGAAAAAGTGGATTGTTCCGACCGATCCGTGATTGCCAATCTCCCAAAAGTAAATCTAGAAAAAGGTATAAAAATCAAAAATCCGGATTATTTTGACATTCGATTTTATCCACCGCACGGAGACGTAAAATTTTTCGACAATGCTGGAGATGAAATAGCCGATGAAGTTCTCACTCTGGAAATTGAGAATAAAAACGGTCAGAATAAAACGGTAACAATTTATCGGAAATCAGGATTTATCGATTAAATCGTCTTTCGTTATTCGTAATTCGTCTTTCGTGAAAATCCGAATTCCGCATTCCGAAATCCACAATTAAAAACAAATGAAAAACATTTTCCCCGGAATCTCCCTCATAGAAACCGTCGTTCTCATCGGCATCATCAGCATATCCCTGATCGGGAGCGCCTTACTCCTCACCATCTCTATCAATGCAAATGTGCAGAACAAAAATAGATTTACCGCCACCTACCTCACGCAAGAGTGTCTCGAACTCGCCCGAAATCTCAGAGACTCTGCCTGGCGCCAGAACCTCCCCTGGGATGCAGCTTTTGAAGAAAATGGGAATTACAACAACGAATTTGTGATCCAAAACAGTTCTCCAAACTTTTCCGAAGAAACCGATAGCAAATCCTCCCTCGGTGCTAGCATCCTCCCCTATTCTGCCCAAGGAGCAAAAATCAACTGGATCGATGGCACTCTGACCAAATTCAGTCGCACACTCACAACCTCCAAAACAGAAAAAATGCCCGATGAAATCCAAATTACCTGTGAAACCAGCTGGAAGAGAAAAAACAAAACCGAGCGCATCCAGATCTCAGAGATCCTCACTAATTGGAAGAAATAGCTCGTTTTTCGTCATTCGTCTTTCGTTTTTCGTAAAAAAATTCCATAATTCCTAATTGAAGATTGATAATTGAAGATTTAAGCCCCTCATGAAAAACTCAGGATTTACGCTTGTCGAAACACTCATCGCGGTCACTATCACCGGGTTTGTCCTGGCGACGGTGCTCGGGACCTACTGGCAGATGATCAAACTCAGTCACTACACCGATGCTTCTCGGCAACTGCAAAAAGAAGTCCACTTCGCCCTCCTCCGGATGACGGACAAGATCAGAGCTTACTCAGTAGATTATGACGCTTATGAAGCCGAAGGCAACTGTGGAGGACTGGACCTCGCCTCACACAATAAACTCTGCCTCAACGAAGAAAATGTCTTCCGGACCACGAGCGGCCAACTCCAGATGAACGGTGCTCCCCTACTCTCTGATCAGTTTCAGATCGATCATCTCAACTTTTCTGTTTCCCCGACTATTAATCCCTTTGCTCCAAGTAATCTCGGAAACAAATCCGCCCAACTCCAACCAAAAGTCACTATCTTCCTCACGGCTTCTCATCGCAATAACCCAAAAATCAACACCACGCTCCAAACCACTATTTCTTCTCGGATTTACCAGTAAATTAGCTCTTAGCATTTAGCTATTAGCTTTATATTTTATTTCACTCTATACTGTTTATTGATTGCTCGTTATTTGTTCTTTGTTCATTGATAATTGTTCATTGCTAAACATAATGAAATCCTCAAAGAATCCCGGTTCAATTTTGATTGTCGCCATCATCCTGGGCGCGATCGTGATGACCCTGGGACTCAATCTGACGAGGATTTTTGCCAAAGAAATTCAGTTTTCTTCTGATCTGCTTTTTTCAGAACAAGCCTACTTTGCAGCAGAATCAGGAGTCGAAAAATCCCTCATCAAGCTCAAAAACGAACCCGTCGAAAACCTCATAGATCATCAAATTGATTTTGAAAATGGAGTCAAAACCACGCTCAATATTGAAAACCTAAAAGACACTTTTTCTTTTGCTCTGCCACCTCAAGAAAACGTAAAATTCCGACTCCGAAAAGATCTCGATCCTACAAAAGAAACTGAGCTCGAATCGGTAAATGTCTGGGATTTAAATGTGGTCACAGAAGATGGCACTATCTCTGGACTCAAAGTCTGGCAGTGGAAAATTCTCTGCTCCAAAAATGAAAAAACACTCGTCATCCAAAATACATCAGAAACCGGTAATTTCCCACAGTTTGAGGATCAAGCTGGGATTTTTACGGATAAAAACGGAGAATCTATGGCCAATGTCCTGATTTCTGACTTTTTTCTCCCACTTAGTCCCGATGAAAAAAAATCCTGCTTTTTTTCGGTGACCAATATCAGCGAAACCGAAACACTGGATTTCACATTTGAGAGCATTGATCAGATGTCTCCCCATCAGGCCCTCATCACGGCCACTGGAAAAGTTGGAAAAAGAGAAAAAACAATTGTCTTTGATTATGCTCAAAAAAAGCTCGGCACGCTCTTTGATTTTGTGCTGTTTCATGCGGATCGATAAATCTTGATCACTATTGTTTTACTAGTTTTAATAAAAATAACTTGACTTTTTTGTCTAAAAAGTATATTAAAAAAATAATTTTTACTTTTTAATCCAAATAATCATGAACGATTTAAGTAATAGACCGGCAGGTGCCCCGGTGGATTTTTGTGGTTCCACTCCTGATTTCCCTAAAGAAATCACCTTCCAAAGGTTTGATCTGGATAACGGAACCCATGGTGTAATCGTCAAAGAAGATGGCCGATTCAACATTGTTTCTTTCGTTGGAGGTGGTGTTGCACACACTATTTCTGACGCAGGAACTGTCTTCGGACGAAATGTTGGTGCTGGACCATGGGAAATTGAAGACCTAGAAAAAACTGTAGCAAGAATGCACTAAATCTTTTTTTCTAAAAAGCACAAAAAAAAAGATCCCAAGTTACTTGGGATCTTTTTTAAATTCAAAAATCTAAATTTAAGCCGCTTTTTTTAGCTCTTCGAGTGAAATATCTTCTGCCATAAAACCTTTAACAAGTTCTTCAGGCTTTTTTTCAAGCAAGCCAATATCCGCTGGACTTAATCCACCTTCTTCCAAAATCTCAAAAACCTCTAACATCTGATCCCCAACTCTTTCAGATTTTTTTGTTTCTCTCACTTCTGTCAGAAGTTTTCGAGCCTTTATTAGACAATTTAGCACCTCTTCTGCAACATCTACGGCATCTTCTCCATAATATTTTTCTTCTTCAAAAGTTATTTGCTGACTATAGGCTCCTTTTCCCCTTTTATACTTCTTTTCAGCAGCCAAAACCACTGATACAACCTTTGCTGCAAAATAAGCCCCCTCGTCTCTAAGCATTTTAGGGAGTGCGGAGATTTTTACATCTTCAGGAAGTCCTTCTTCTTGAAAAAATTCAAGTAATTTTTGAGGAGAAATACTACTTTCTCTCCCTGATCCTGATTCAAATTCTTCAAGTTGAACTCCTTCATTCATTTTTTCTACGAGTGCTCGAAAATCGTTTTCCATAATTAATTGGTTTTAAATGATAAAAACAAGACAAATATAATTAAAAAATATTTTTTGTCAAGCTTTTTTTAAAACAAATCACATTTTACGCAACACAAAACCATTGAAAAAAGCATCTTTTTCCGCTATAATCTGCGGATTTTTAAGTTTTCAAAAAAAAATCACCATCAGAGCTAATAGCTAAAATATCATGAAAAAACTACTTCTAATCGGATTCGTTTTGTTGGCGAGTGCCTTTGGTAATGCAGAGGCCAAAGCAGAAGTATCAGGAGAAAAAAGAACCTTCACCATCACGGGATACTACTCTCCCCTGCCGAATCAGAGCTACTACGTCACCGGCAGCTACGCTGGGGACATTCGGCTCAACGGACGAGGCATACGAGGAGCGGACGGGACTGGCGTCTATCCTGGGATGATTGCAGCCCCCTACTCTTATCCTTTTGGGACGAAGATCTGTATCCCAAACTTCGGATGTGGAACCGTCCATGATCGGGGAGGCGCTATCGTGGAGAAAGGAAAAAGACAACTCGCCAAACACGACCGACTTGATCTCTGGATGGGATACGGAGACGAAGGACTTCGTCGAGCCCTCGCCTGGGGAGTTCCTCACCTCGAGTGTGAGATGTTTGGAGCAGATGCTCCCGTGGAGGATTCGGTAAACTTCCAGGTCCCACCACAACTCTACCAGGTCCTCGATGTGCCCGAAAAAAAGATGTTTAACAAAAATCTAAAACGAGGCTACGCCGGAGAACTAGTATCACAACTCCAGGAAGCCCTCCAAAAACTTGGATTTTATGACGGCCCGATCAATGGATCATTTGATTACAATGTGAAAAATAGTGTACTCGCTTTTCAGAAGAAATACTTCGTGGTTTATGATGAAAACGAGCTCGGAGCTGGTGTCTTTGGTCCAAAAACAAGGAGAACGCTCGAAGAAGAGCTGCATCGGTTTGAAATCCAACAAAAAATCCGAACTCTCTGGGAAGATTTCCACTTCGATGAGAAGCTCAAATTTGGGATGAGAAATCAGTCTGTGCTCAAACTACAAGAGCTCCTCGTCCAAGGAGAATTCCTCGATCATGTCCCGACGGGATACTTTGGGGAGAAAACGAAGACGGCGCTCATTGAATTTCAGATTGCCAATGGACTCATCCGAAACAAACATCAGGTCGGAGCCGGAAAAGTCGGTCCAAAGACCACTGAATTCCTCAATGAAGTAATCAACGGAAAAAAGGACTCCCTTGCATCCGAAAAAGCAGAGATCCTCGCGTATGAAAAAACTCGAGTGAAGCTGCGATTTTTTGCGGGGAAGCTAGACGGGGTTAGTAATTTGTACGTCCAAAATTAATGCATTAGCCGACAAGCCCCCTCTATTTCTCGAACAATTCCCCCTGCTATTGCTCCAATATCTTCTTGTCTTAGACTTTCTCGCCAATACTCTTGCCCCCAATACCGATCAGAATTAAGTTCACCAGCTTCAATGAGTGTTTTCACCTTTTGACGAATAAATATCTCAGCATCTGAGATACTAAGATTTTCTTCCTCAGCTCTATCAAACTCTTCAAAAGATATTATCTCTTCCATGGTAGCACTCATAAAAAGATCACGAACTCTTGCTCTATTAAGACTTTCTTTAGATTTTTCCTCTTGTTCCAAAAGAGGAAGATATGACCATTTTTTGCCTTTCCAATATCTTACTTTTCCTTTGATCCAAGACCTCCTCTCTTCTGCAAGCATTCTCAAAGTCACCTCTACCTCTGCCAGTGGCTGCAAAATATGGTCTTCGATTTCATTAAGAAAAATCAATCCATCAGAATAAGCTTTATACAACAAGCTAAAAACTAAAATTCGCTCACGAGAAATTTTTTCTCTTCCTACACAATCTAAAAATCCATCCTGTTCTAATTTTTCTTCTATATATGGAAGCAACTCTGTAGAATGAATGGTTTTGTCCACACGAATAACATTGGATTATTCAACATAGCGATAAAATCAAGCCACCCCCTACTTATTGTTTTTTTTGAAAAAAGTCAAGCGCAAAAAAAACAAAACTTTTAACTTATGTTTTATAACTATTTATTACTTCTTCGCTTCCTCGAGCAACTCCTTCAACTTCCCAGAGACCTTCCGCGGCATCTCGTACTCCACCTTCACGAGATGATCTCCCTTGTGCCCAGACCGGTGCACGCCTTTTCCTTTTATCCGGAGGATCTGCCCATCACGGGTGTTTTCTGGTACTTTGAGGTCTACCTTGCCCCAAAAAGTTTTGATCTCAAACGTGCCCCCCAAAATCGCATCAAAAACGGAGATATCGAGCGTGGACAGAATATCATCTCCCCGGCGATGGAATTCATCAGACGGCTCCACAAAAATATGAACATACAAATCTCCGTGTCCCCCTCCATGCCGTCCAGCCTCTCCCTGTCCTGAGAGACGCAAAGTTTCCCCATCACTGACACCTGCGGGAATATCAATCGTGACGTCTTTTTTTTGCTGTACTCTCCCCTCCCCCTGACATTTGGAACATGTCCGTTCGAAGGACTTCCCCCGTCCCTTACATCCTGGACAGGCTGTCTGCTGGGCCACTTGACCAAAAGGGGTCTGAAACTGCTGAGAAACAGAACCACTTCCCCCACATTGTGAACAAGTTTTTTGATCAAAGCCTCCTTCGCCCTTACATTCCTCACAGGTTTCCAGATTTCGCGAAGCAAAAGTTTTTTTGATCCCCTTCATCGCTTCTTCAAATTTCAACTCTACTCGTACCTCCAGATCCGCTCCCCTCGTATACTGAGGCCGATGTCCCGCACCCCCTCGTCTCGCTCCCCCACCGCCACCAAAAAAACTCGAAAAAATATCTTCAAAATCTCCAAAGTCTGCGGTCGAAAATCCACCTCCAGAAAACCCTCCGGCTCCCGCACCACCAAATCCTGGCCCCGCCGATCCAAACTGATCGTACTGAGCTCTTTTTTGGTCATCAGAAAGAATCTCATACGCCTCGCTGATCTCTTTAAATTTTGCTTCATCGCCACCTTTGTCTGGGTGGTGTTCTTTACTCAGCTTTCGAAAAGCTTTTTTGATATCCGCTTTGGAGGCATCTTTGGAGACTCCCAGAATGTCATAAAAATCTTTGGCCATTGGTGGTTTTATAAGGATTTTGGCAATAAAATCAAGCGAGTGCTAAATAATTACTAGTTATCACCTACTAATAACTATTAAAAATATTTTGACATTTTTGTTGAATTTTAATAAAAAAATACAAATAATATGAAACTTAGATTTTCGGGTCAAACGCAACACAAGGAAGATTCATAGTTAGGATAG